>DEBN01000007.1:15947-18914 GCA_002348825.1 Gammaproteobacteria bacterium UBA2955 | reverse complement strand
CGCTGCTTCCAGAGCCGCAAGCCAAACCCCGCTACGGCGCTGAACCTGCCGCAACTTTATTGGTCTTCCAAAGCCTCAGTCCACGCACCAGTGGCAGCCAACTTGTTCATTTTGGCTCTATGCGTGAACGCACCCTGAGCTGTGGCCACATTTTCTGACTTTCCGCTCCAGGCAACGAGCGCCGAAGCCTGCAAAGCACGCCCATAAGAGAAACTTAATTTCCATGGGAAACCACCGATCTTGTTCATAGCCGCCAAGTGCGCCGTTGCCAGAACATCCGACTGCCCCCCAGACAGGAAGGTTATGCCAGGCAACTGCTCAGGAACATTGCTGGTTAAACACTCAAGAGTTTTGTGTGCAACCTCCTCTACGCTCGCCTGTTCAGCGCAGTCTTTTCCAGAGGTGACCATGTTCGGTTTAAGCAGTGTCCCCTGTATGTTGACCCCATTCTTCTCAAGATGCAGAAATAACGACTTCAGCGAGCGCTCGGTAACCGCGTAACAGTCATCGATAGAATGATCGCCGTCCATCAATACCTCAGGTTCTACGATCGGCACCATCCCATTATCTTGAGCGAGCTTTGCATAATCCGCCAGTGCCTGCATATTCAGGTCAATGCATTTATCGGTTGGTATTCCTGCACCGATATTTATAACGGCTCGCCATTTTGTGAATTTGGCACCCATCGCTGCGTAATCTTGCAGTCTTGCATTTAGACCGTCTAAGCCAACGGTTACCGTCTCGCCGGGACAATCTTCAATCGGCTCTAGCCCCTTATCCACCTTAATCCCAGGCAGAGCGCCTTGGGCAGAAATAATATCTCTCAGCAGGGTCCCATCAGCCGCCTCTTGCTTTATCGTCTCATCAAACAGTATCACCCCGCCGATGTTTTCCTGCATGCCCGCCGAACGAAAGAGCATCTCTCGGTAATCGCGCCTGTTTTCTTCGGTAGACGCAACGCCGATAGAGTCAAAGCGTTTGCCACAGGTCGGATTACTCTCGTCCGCAGCTAAAATGCCTTTTCCGTCAGCAACGATAAACGCAGCTATCTCTTCTATGGTCTGAAGTGACATAGGGTGGTCTCCTGTATCTTTTAAGTCCGTCTTTGTTCAGCCGTTTCACTGAACGTTTGTCGGTCGCGATTTCTATGCGCGAAATACTATCCGCTTTCGCGGATTTGTTGAGGTTTTTTTAGCCGATTCCGGGCGCCGCCGCATAATACCCTGCGGATTACCCAATCACGCCAACTCAATCTTTCACTCACTACGCTCCATAACTACGGAGGGGCGCCGCAAGCAGATTTCGAGCACGCTATGCTGACTCTGGGCGCACTTAACCTGCATCAATCAGTGAAGGGTCAAACGACCCTTCACAGACTGTAGGCCATTCGGTGCTGAGCCGCTACAGCGGGTCGCCTCCCAACACCGCGGGGGTCTCGCAGTAGGTTGTTAAGATGTAGTGTTGATGATCCACAATCCTCTTGGAGAGTACCGCGGCGATTTCTGGAATTTTCGAATTCGCGGCGAAGAACTTCAACATTGCTTGGTTCTGCCGGGTCACCGGCATAATCTCCGGCGGAGTCGCAAGGATGATCATGGACATCGTCGCCCAGTAGACGTCTGCGGCCGTGAGCGTATCCCCCACCAGGTATCGCGAACCGTTCTCCGCTTGCTGCTGCAGACGGCTGTCAATCAACGCGATGGCCGCAGCGATTTTTGCCGGTGCGGCGGCACTGGCCTCATCACTGTATCCGTACTTCCGACCCAACGGGCCGTCATTAAGAATTCGCGTATTCCACACCAAGCCGTCTTCACCCAACACCACTGCGCATAGACCAAACATCTCGACTCGATGCTCGACATTTTCCGGGATTAGAGCCGGGCTGTTAGGTCCACCGATTCTCTCTGCCAACGCAAGCTGTTCGCTCCAAACATTTCTTGGTCGCTCGTCATTGTAAAACATGGTGGGCAAGCCGGTCTGGCTGGTGAGCTCGTAAAGCCGCGCTTGTCGGTCCTCGCCTGTTTCTGCATCGACCCCCATAAGCGGATGCAAAGCGCGAATGACAGGAATATCTTTCACGAAACAGATATTTTTTAGAGCCTCGGCATACAAGGCTTGAACCCCGGGGATGAAGGTTATTCGGGTTCCCTCGGTCATCGCAGCGGCTTCGTCCAAGGTTATAAAGGTCGGTGCGGAAGTGTTGTTCTCGTCGCTCACAGTCTCCCCTCGTGTCAATGTGATTCACTGGTGTTGTCGTTAAGGAGTACTTTACCCGAAAAGCACCGACGGCTTTACCTCTATAGAAGCTGCCTCATCTCTTCGCCCACGACCGTAAATCCGTACTTCGCATAGAACGGCTCGTTGTGCTTGGTCGACTCAAGAAGATACAGACCAAACTCTTTGCATCCCCTAGCTCTTGCCCGCCTGATGCTTTCCTCAACAAGCAATCCGCCGACATTTTTCCCTCTAGCCTTAGGATCGACCACCAACTCCTCTAACTGACAATATTCGCCGTTGTGTCTCAACGCCAGATTATATGAAACAGAAGCCATCCCGAGGACTTCACCGCCTTCCTCAGCGATGACAACACTACCCCTCAAATTAGAAACGAAATCGCTAAACGTCCCAGCATCAAAAACTTCATGGCGCATGTCGCTGACGCCTACTAAAACATTGATCAGTTCTAGGCACTGAGATAAATCGTCCATCGTGGCGAGTCTTAGGGTTACGCTCATTAGTTGTTCTCAGTCAAAAGGTAGATCTTCATAGGGTGATATAACGATAATAATATCAATGACTTGAAATATCTTTATTTGTTCAATTTGCCACCCTACAACCACTCTGCGAGTCGTCACCTCAGATTTCCTCCAGATCGCCGTTGAGAGAAATCCTTCCGAATAAATACCGCCACCAATTGGCACATTCTGTTGTTCTATCTATGCTTACACCTGTGCGCCTTACAATCGC
>DEBN01000007.1:14496-15602 GCA_002348825.1 Gammaproteobacteria bacterium UBA2955 | reverse complement strand
CTAACACGCGTTCGTAGATCCTATCCGTGACCGTCAGTTCGCCCCATAAGGAGGAAGCGTTCTATCTATTCGCGGTGCCTGTAAGAAGAGTTAGAAAACTGTCTTATGCGACGGGCTTCAGACGCCATGCAAACACCTGATATCGGCTTTCGGTTTGAGCCCAGTTGGGGCATTGTGAGAGGGCCCGTTGGAAACCGGCTACCGCAGACATCCGATAACATGACAAGACCACCATTGAGGAGCGGTTCTCGCGTCATTGAAGCGACGATTGTCCTCTGGACACTAAGGTATGAGAAGACGATTCGGTATGATCGATTCATGAACCGAAAACAAAACAAGATGAACACCGTCAATCGAAACAACAATGGAGTAACCCTGTGGCAAAAATAATCGGCAACCTATCCCCCGAAGACGACTACACCCACCCAGTCGGTCCAGAGACAAATTTCAACGAGTCGGTATATTTCAACTTTTTTGATCCGACTCAGCAAAGAGGCGGATTTCTGCGGATCGGCAACAGAGCCAATGAGGGCTACGCCGAGATGACCGTCATTGTCTGGAATCCAGATGGCTCAGCGTACTTTACTTACGCAAAACCACAGATAAGCAATAACGACCGCTGGCAGGCAGGCGGCATAGAAATTGAAATAGTCGAACCCGCGGAAAAAGTCCTCACCCGATACGACGGCAAGGCACTGTTTCTCAAAGACCCACGGGATATGGAAAATCCGAGCAGTGCGTTTAAGAACAACCCCAGCGAACCAATAAGAATTGATCTGCAACATACGGCTGTGGGCCCACTTTACGGCCACGTTGGCGAACCGGGAGACGGCAACGAGTTTGCGAGATCACACACAGAACAGCATATGAAAGTGTCTGGCACGCTGATGCTCGGTGGCAATGAGATGAACTTTTCAGGCTGGGGTTTGAGAGACCACAGTTGGGGACCACGGTTCTGGCAGTCCACGCCATCCTACCGTTGGATTACTTGCAATTTTAATGACGATCTTGGACTGATCATCACAACAAATGGTGATGGCATAGGCAAAGGTTTGTTTCAAAAAGGGCAGTCGCTAGAAAAGATAGCAGCCGCATCTATCACCACC
>DEBN01000007.1:11331-14080 GCA_002348825.1 Gammaproteobacteria bacterium UBA2955 | reverse complement strand
CCGGCACCGTAAAAGCCTACATACCACTCAGAAATCGACGATCGGGAGCGAATACCCGCATTGGCGAAGGCATGACTGAGTATCGACTCGACGGCGAGCTAATTGGATACGGATTGAGCGAATACTTGGATCAAGCCGGCCCCAGTTAACGTAATAAAACGCACGTTTTCGCGGACGCAGATGGGCTAAGTTTGTTCCTGCCAGATAATGCCTTGCGCAAAGAGTTTTGCTACGGCGGCTTCGTCGTAGCCGATCTCTGCCAACAGCTCATTACCGTGTTGACCCGCCGTAGGCGGCGGCTTCAACTGCGGCTGACGCCCGCCAAACGTGACATTAGCGCCATGTCTGTCATATGCGCCCCAAGCGGGGTGCTCGCTGGGCTGAGTTAAATTCAGCGCGTGGACTTGAGGATCGTGCCACCAAAACTCGACTGGGCTATAGCGGTCCGCACGCACACAGCCCACGCCCTCAGGCGCAAGCTGGGCCTCCCAGAACTCTGCATCTTTCCCCTTAAAGATATCGCTCAGATGACTCACCGTGGTCTCGTCATTGCTGTTTAGAATCGCGATATCAACCTCTATCCCGAGTGCAGTTAAGCGCTCGACAAAACGCCTTTTTTCTTTTGCTTCTGGAATCGCTAAAAACACCCACTGCTCTTCGGCCGCCGCGTACAGGCGATAAGTCGGATGCAGTCCATGCAGCCCCTCATCGGGCATGGTTCTCGGTGGTTTACCGGGGTAGGCGAGAAAATCATCGTGATTTGCGTACGCATTGGCGCCAAACATATCGATTAAGATGCGTTGACCCTCGCCCGTTCGCTTCAGCGCGTTCAGACCCAGAAGCGCCGAGGAGCACACCACCATCGCGGTGTTCGGGTCCGGGTTCAATTCGTTAGCGCGCATTAACCGTCTGGTCCAAGTACGCAAAGCTGGAATGTCTTGTTGCTCCGCTGGAATGCGGTCGCCCATTTGATAAAGCACACCTCCCATAGCAGCACCCGGTATCGGATGAGTTGACGGTCTTTGTGCACCGGGGCCGTCTGGACCGTAGCCATTCACTTGCAGGTAGACGATATTTGGATTTACAGCCGCAATCTGGTCGTAACCAATGCCTAACTTCTCCGGCACGCCAGGCCGATAGTTATGGATAAGCACATCTGCCTCAGCAGCAAGTTTGACCGCGATTGCCTGTCCTTCGGGCGATTTCAAATTAAGACTGATACTGCGCTTGCCGGCATTCACTCGAGCGGATCCCACGCCCATCGCTAACCCCCTATAGGGGTCTCCATTAACCTGTTCAATTTTTGTGACTTCTGCGCCCATATCAGCCAAAAAAGAGGCGCCCAACGGTGCGGCGATGATGGTCGCTATTTCCAAAACCCGCACGCCGGCGAGGGGCAACTTCTCAGCGTTATTTACTTCGGGTCGAGGGCGAGGGTCGGTTCGCCAACGATCAGACCAACCACTATCTGGCTCACAAGGCGGCCCAGGCTGAGCCGGCGTCTTGGTCATCCGCGCAAGCGGCCCAAGTTGGATACCACCGTCGTCTCGACTAATGGCATGACCGTTGGCAACGATATCCGGATCCTTCAGCGCATCCTGTGTTGTTTGATAGGTCGTGGCGACCACGCTGCCATTAGCGATGCAATCATTCATCCAATCCGCAGCCGGACGATCCTGCAGACGACGAAGCATACGGTCGCGGAACGGCTCATATTTTTCCGGCGGCAGCGCCAGTTGGGTGGGTTCAAAATCAGGGTCAGCAACGATGTCTATTAAATCAGTCACCATAAGGAAGTTATCGAATAAGTGAGGCAACAGGTTGCCAAACTGCAGCCAGCGCCCGTCGCCAGCTTGAGCCGGATGATAGTGAAGTGTCGGCATGGGCGGTTCGTTAGACGGCAAATCCGGATACATCGCCCCAAATCGTTCTGGGAACTGGCGCCCGATCATTGCCCCCTGTTCGTAGGGCAACATACCTTGCAGCATACTTGTCTCTACTAACTGCCCGGCTCCCGTTGCATCGCGGACCAGCAGCGCGGCCAGGATACCGGACAGCGCTGACTGAGCTGTTGCATGGGTACCCACTTGCAGTGCTGAATAAACGGGCCCCTCCCTATCACAAATTCCGGCGAACGCTTGCATGCGCCCTGAGGCCGCGGCGACCAAATGTTCGTACCCCGGATAGTTTGCTTTAGGACCACGACTGCCGAAGCCAGAAATATGACAGTAGATCAGATGCGGGTGACGCGCATGCACACGCTCAAAGTCTAAGGCTTGCGCTTCGAGCGCTTGGGAACGCCAATTGACGAGACAAACATCCGCGCCTGCGAGCAGCTCCTCCAACGTGTCGCGCTGCGCCGTATCCTTGGTGTCGAGTGTCAGACTGCGCTTACCGCGACGCCACATAGGGGTCGAGGCGAGCTCGTCGATGCCGTGGGGTTCAGGCGCATCAATCACTAATACTTCGGCCCCGAAATCAGCCATGATCATACTGGCTAGTCCACCCGCTGGACCGCGCGTCAAATCCACGACGCGCAGACCCTTGAGAACTTCCGACATACCCCTCAACTCCCCCTATTTATGCGATAGTTCAGGCCTCTGCCAGTTCAATCGTTGCGTTAAAACCCGCCACTCAGATCCCCAACCACAGAGGACCTCGCTATCCCACCAATGCAGGCCGACGCGGTCTTTTGAAATCGTCATGCATTAATAATAGTGGTCTTATAGCGTCCCCACTACTCCCACTC
>DEBN01000007.1:1734-11019 GCA_002348825.1 Gammaproteobacteria bacterium UBA2955 | reverse complement strand
GCGTCCCCACTACTCCCACTCAATGGTAGCCGGTGGTTTGCTTGAGACGTCGTAGACCACTCGCGACACCGCCGCAATCTCATTAATAATGCGATTCGATACCCGCTCTATGAACTCATAGGGCAGATGCGCCCAGCGCGCCGTCATAAAATCTATGGTTTCGACCGCTCGCAGCGCGATAACGTGTTCGTAGCGCCTTGCATCGCCGACCACACCCACTGATTTAACCGGAAGGTAAACGGCAAAGGCTTGGGAAACCTGACTGTAAAGTTCAGCGTTGCGCAGTTCCTCAATAAAAATGGCATCGGCCTCGCGCAACACATCGGCATAGTCTTTTTTAATTTCGCCAAGTATGCGTACGCCCAGTCCGGGGCCTGGAAAGGGGTGCCGCATGATCAGCGATTCAGGCAACCCCAAGTGTAGGCCGATCTTGCGTACTTCATCTTTGAACAGTTCTCTGAGTGGTTCGACCAATTCCATGGCCATGCGGTCCGGGAGTCCGCCTACGTTATGGTGCGACTTTATGACATGAGCCTTACCGTACTTAGAGGCCGCCGATTCGATCACGTCCGGATAGATAGTGCCCTGAGCCAACCACTTTACGTCTTCTAAGCGCTGCGCCTCGCGCTCAAAGACGTCGATAAAAGTACTGCCGATCGCTTTGCGCTTGGCTTCCGGATCATCTACACCTTTCAGTTTTCCCAGAAACTCAGTCTCGGCGTCGATGGTGAGTATATCCAGCGGCGGCATCTCACCCGCATTAATAGCGTTGTTGAAGGCGGCTTCAACTTCTCCCTTTTCGTCCTTGCGGAGCAATCCGTTGTCGACAAAGATGCAGGTCAACTGCGAGCCGATTGCTCGCGCGAGCAGAGCGGCCACCACAGAAGAATCTACGCCACCGGACAATCCCAGCACAACGTTGTCATCGCCCACCTGCTCACGCACGCGCGCTATGGCGTCTTCTACAATATTCGCGGGCGTCCAACTGCCCTCGCAGCTACAAATCTCGCGGGCGAAATAACTCAACAGTTCATAACCCGCTTTTGTATGGGTCACTTCCGGGTGAAACTGCACTCCAAACAATTGCTTTTCGGCGCATTCCATCGCTGCAATGGGGGCGCTGCCAGAACTCGCTGTACAAACAAAGTCCGGTGGCAATTCGGTTACCTTATCGCCATGACTCATCCAGACATCATCGCCACCCGCAACATTGAGCAAAGCCCCAATAAACGCACTGTGCGACTCAGCCTGCACCTGAGCGTATCCGAACTCACGCAGGTCTGACTGACTGACGCGACCGCCAAACTGTTGCGCCATGGCCTGCATGCCATAACAAATACCCAACACCGGTACGTCAAGGTCAAAAATGCTTTGGTCTATGCGCGGCGTCGATTGCTCGGTGACCGACTCTGGGCCGCCGGACAAAATCACGCCCATGGGCGCAAATTCAATAATCGCACCCGCACTGACATCAAACGGATAAATCTCGCAGTAGACACCACACTCACGAACGCGCCGAGCAATTAACTGTGTGTACTGGGAACCGAAATCGACGATTAATAGTCGTTGGGCGTGTATATCGTTGCGATCTGGCATTGTATTTTTGACGGCCTAAATTGGCAGCTTATTCTCCATAACGACGAACGCAGGGAATCGCTTCAGCAGCGCAGGGCGCTAGCGCGGACTGGGGTAATTAGGAGCCTCTTTTGTGATCGACACATCGTGTACGTGCGACTCGGCCATACTGGCCGCACTGACCTGCACAAACTCTGGCACGGTTTTCATCGTCGCGATATCGGCGCTGCCGGTGTATCCCATCGAAGCTCTTAAACCGCCCATCAATTGATGCACAATAGGACTCACCGGACCACGATAAGCCACTCGCCCCTCTACGCCCTCGGGCACCAACTTGCGTGAGTCGCCATCACTTTCCTGAAAGTAGCGGTCGCTGGATCCATAGTTTTGCGCCATGGCACCCATAGAGCCCATGCCCCGGTAGGACTTATACGTGCGCCCCTGATACAACTCAACCTCGCCGGGAGCTTCGTCAGTACCTGCAAACAGGCTCCCGATCATCACGGCACTGGCACCCGCTGCTATAGCCTTAGCAATATCGCCCGAATAACGAATGCCGCCGTCGGCGATTATCGGCACACCCGCTTCAGCGCCCACGTCGGCGGCGGCAGACACAGCGGTGACCTGAGGTACGCCAATGCCCGCAATAATACGTGTGGTACAGATCGAACCTGGGCCTATCCCTACTTTGACGCTATCAGCCCCAGCGTCGATTAACGCTCGGGCCCCGTCCGCAGTCGCCACATTACCACCCATAACATCAAGGTTAGGGTACTTTTGCTTGATCCAACTGATCCGATCTAAAACCCCTTTGGTATGCCCATGGGCGGTATCCACAACCACCAGATCAACCCCTGCCTCCACCAGCGCAGCAACTCGGTCGTCGGTATCCGCGCTGATGCCAACACTGGCGGCAACCCGCAGCTGACCCCGCTCGTCTTTACACGCTGAGGGGAACGCTTCAGCTTTGGCGATGTCCTTAACCGTAACCATACCGGTGAGCTGGCCGTCATCACCAACCAACAATACTTTTTCAATGCGGTGCTCGTGCAGCAAGCGCTGAATCTCGCTGAAATCGGTGCCTTCCTGAGCGGTCACCAAACGGTCTCGCGAAGTCATGATGTCTTTCACACAGACATCCGTACGTTGTTCAAAGCGCACGTCGCGACTGGTAATGATCCCCACCAGTTTTGTGCCGTCGACAACTGGCACCCCCGAAATTCCGTGATCGCGCGTCAGATTAAACAGTTCTTCCATCGACGCTAACGGGCCAATCGTCACTGGATCTCGGATAATGCCCGACTCAAACTTCTTAACGGCGCGAACCTCTTTCGCCTGTTGTTCGAGCGCCATGTTTTTATGTACTACACCAATGCCACCTTCTTGGGCGATCGCGATCGCCAGGCGAGCTTCGGTTACGGTGTCCATCGCCGACGAAACCATAGGAATTTTCAGTGCGATGTTTCGCGAAACTTGAGAATTCAAGGTCACTTCAGAAGGCAAAATTTGAGAGTAAGCCGGCAGGAGGAGAACGTCGTCGAAGGTGAGCGCGTCAGAGGCAATACGCAGCATTGAGAACCCCGCAAAAGTCGGATTCTAGCGACCTAACGAGAATATGTAAACGAGGCTCGCCGTGGCGCTGCAACAGCCCTCGGGCCAAATCGATAAATTTGCACACAAGCGTTGGGTTTTCTCCGCAGTTGGCCCTAAACTCAGCCTTGCTCTTTGATCTCAGAGTTATGGAAACAGAAGCGCAAAATCAGGAACGCAGGGTTGTCACCGTCAGCCAGCTGAATCGCCAGGCGCGCGTCACTATAGAGCAGCGATTCAATCAGGTCTGGGTCACCGGTGAATTGTCGAATTTCGCTAGACCTCGTTCCGGGCATTGGTATTTTACCCTCAAGGACGACAACGCTCAGGTCCGCTGTGCGATGTTCGCTAATCGCAATCTCAGGGTGGGCATGCAACCCAGTGACGGGCAACAAGTGCTGATTCGCGGGCGGGTAAGTTTGTACGAGAACCGCGGCGACTTTCAAATCATTGCCGATCAGATGGAGCCAGCCGGCGAAGGAGCACTGCGACAGGCGTTTGACGCTTTGAAACTCAAACTTGCCAGCGAAGGGCTATTTGCCGCGGAGCACAAACAGCCTATCCCCCAGCGACCAGAAACTGCAGTTATCGTGTCCTCTGCGTCCGGCGCAGCACTCCAAGATGTGTTGGCCGTTTGGCGCAGACGCTATCCCCGATTGCGCGTAACCCTCGTACCTACCGCAGTGCAGGGGGTTGAGGCGGAAGCGCAAATTTTAAACGCATTGGCCGCAGCGGAAGGGCTGCGGCCGGATGTCATATTGCTAACTCGCGGCGGTGGCTCGTTAGAGGACCTATGGTGTTTTAATCTCGAATCGGTGGCGCGCGCGTTATACGCGCTATCTGTACCAACCGTGGCTGCAATCGGCCATGAAATCGACGTGACAATTGCCGACTTTGTCGCCGACTTACGCGCCCCGACCCCGTCTGCAGCTGCGGAATTGATGGTGCCAGACGCCGATGATCTAGTGGACGGGGTCGCTATACTTTATCGTCAGATGCGCCATTTAATGCACTCGCAATTACGCCACCAAACGCTGGTACTGCAAAACACTTCGCTACAGCTGGTTAGTCCACAAACCCATATTCAGCAAAACTGGCAGCGCCTAGACGATACGCGCAGGCGTTTGACGGCCGCGGCAAACAACTCGCTGTACAGCCACAGCGCGCAACTGGACAGGGTTAAGAGCCGACTGCAGTTGCTGGGACCGGGTGCCCGGATACAACTCGCGCATCAGCAGCTCGCCGCCCTTCAGCAACAGCTGCACACGCGCTGGCAACAAGCGTATAACCAGTACCAGACACGCCTCGCCAATCTGGTGCGCATGCTGGAAGGCGTTAGCCCGCTTCCCACACTTGCACGCGGCTACGCCATCGTGCGCAGCGCTGAAGGTCGGGTTATTGAATCCACAGACGCACTGAACCCCGGCGATCGGATAAGCGCACAACTCGCCAAAGGGGCAATTACCGCCACGATAGAAGATATTGATGCAAACGCATCATTAAAATTAGGAGCCTCAGTAACCAATGAATCACCGCATCGCTGACCGATTCTGGATCCGGGTTTGTGCGGCGGCCGCTGTCGCTGCATCCTTGGCCTTTACAGATGTTACTGACGCTGCCAACGCAACCGCCGTCCCCGGCGGGGTCTATGCGTGGCCTGTGCCAGAAAACTCACAGAACATTCGTTTCCAAAACCGCTCCGTGCTTGTCGCCAACAGCACCGCTCTGGTA
Source organism: Gammaproteobacteria bacterium UBA2955 (assembly GCA_002348825.1). Lineage (GTDB taxonomy): Bacteria > Pseudomonadota > Gammaproteobacteria > Pseudomonadales > Azotimanducaceae > UBA4421. Next base: position 6,123 of record DEBN01000007.1, on the reverse strand, counting down.
GGCATACCCATAAAACAGCCGCTAGGCACCGCAACGCTGACATTCCTGCAGCACGGACAGCAACGCACCCACGCGTTTGAAGTCGTGGACAAAAGATACACCGAACAACGCATTACCCTAAAAAACCAGGAAATGGTCACGCCCAACCCAGAACAGCTGCAGCGCATTCGCGATGAAAGTACGAGACAAAGGGCTATTTATGCTCGCGTATCACCCTCTGTCGATCTCAGCGCTGGGTTCACGTTGCCACTCAGGGGCAGAACAACCAGCTTATTCGGTCATCGGAGGTTCTTTAACGATCAACCACGCAACCCGCACAGCGGTTTGGATATCGCGGCTCCAACAGGCACGCCCGTGACCGCACCGGGTCCCGCGACCGTGGCGTTAGTGGACGACCTCTATTACAACGGTAAAACAGTGTTTCTGGATCACGGCCAAGGCCTAATCACCATGTATTGTCATCTGAGCGCGCAAACCGTAAGCACTGGTGACCGCGTCGAGCAAAATCAGCAAATTGGATTGGTCGGCGCGACAGGCCGGGTAACCGGCCCCCACCTACATTGGTCCGTGAGTCTAAACGGTTACCGGATCGATCCGGTAACGTTTCGCTCGAAACTCGCCGACGCCGTAGGGCTAGAACCCGAGTCCATCGCTCGTTAGCGTTTCGACTTACGGTGTTTGATTACGCGTTTACGCCGATCCAATTGACGTTGCGTGAGCTGATTTTTGCGACCCGCAAACGGGTTGTCCGAATCGCGCAATTCAATTTTTACTGGATTGCCCAGCAGATCTAACGCCTCGCGGAAGCCATTTTCTAAAAACCGTCGATAGCTGGCTGGCAGCGCACCCAGCTGATTGCCGTGAACTACTATCTTCGGCGGGTGCGCGCCACCACGCGTTGCCACTTTGAGCTTTATCGGCCGTCCGCGCACCGCTGGGGCCGGGTGGGACGCGACGAGATTGCGCAACAAGCGTGTGAGCAGCGAAGTCGATACCGCAAAAGCGCCAATTTCATGAATCTTCTTCACCTCGGCAAGTAGGTGACCCACCCCAGTACCATGCAACGCAGAAATCATCTGTAGTGGCACCCACGGGATAAACGACAATCTTCGATCTAGGGTCTTTTTCACCGCCTGTCTGTGGTCGGCGTCCAAGCCGTCCCATTTATTAATAGCGATAACCATGCCGGCCCCGGCCTCCAGAGCGTAATTTAGAACGTGCAGATCTTGCTCAACCACCCCTTCTTGAGCGTCCAGCACCAATATCACCACATGTGCTCGCTCCATGGCCTGCAACGCTTTGACCACCGAAAACTTTTCGGTGATTTCCGAGACTCTGCCTTTGCGTCGAACCCCAGCCGTATCGATGAGTACAAAGTCCACCCCATCTTTGGCAAACGGTATTTCTATCGCGTCTTTGGTAGTGCCCGGCATGTCGAAGACCACCTGGCGCTCCTCGCCCAATAGGCGATTCACCAGCGTTGATTTACCGACGTTCGGCCGTCCCACGACAGCCACCCGAATACCATGTTCAAGCACTCCATCGTCGACCTGACCGTCGTCGGCAACGCTCTGGTTTAAATCTTGGATGCGGGTTAACAGATGCTCGCGCAGACTTTTCAAGCCACGACTATGGCTTGCTGAGATCTGCAAAAAATGATCGAACCCAAAGCGGCCAAACTCCGCAGTCACCTCATGCTCAGGCAGCCCATCGATTTTATTGATGACCGGTATGAACGAGACATTAGACTTACGCAGATACTCTACGACATCCTCGTCCGCCGCCGTAACGCCGTCCCTACCATCGAACAGCAACAACACGATGTCGGCCTCATTGACCGCCAAACGAGTTTGTTGTGTGAGCGCATCGGCCAGCACGTCGTCGCCAAAGAGTCCGCCGGTGTCGATCAGCGTCGCAGCCCCACCCTCGAACTCCATACGCCCGTAGCGGCGATCCCGGGTTAGCCCTGGCACATCGGCAACAAGTGCGTCGCGGCTGCGAGTCAGCTTGTTGAAGAGTGTCGACTTACCAACATTGGGCCGGCCGACCAAAGCAATGCTCGGCAGCATAATTTATTTCAGCGCGACCTTAAGTGCGGTCAGCGTGCCCGAATTGGTCAGCGTATAGAGCATGTCATCCGCGATAATCGGTTGGGTACGTAGGCCTTTACCACCCAGCTTACGACGACCCATCAAGCGACCGTCGCGCTGAGCCAGCACATGCAGGTAGCCTTCCTCATCGCCCACCACTAAATAGTTTGAAAACGCCAATGGCGCGGTAAGTTTACGTCGGGCAAACGCCGCTTGCTGCCAATTGATTTCACCGCTGTCCTTATTCAAGGCGCTAACAGTGTCGTCTTCATCAATCACATAAACCTGACCATATCCCTGGGCCATATCCAAAAACCCAGACAATTCTTGCTCCCACATGGGACGACCCTCGCGACGGCTTATCGCCGCGACGCGCCCTTGGTAGGCCAGCGCGTACATTGATGCACCGTCCAGTTCTACTTGAGCATCCACATCGACAATGCGGTCCAGCTCTGAACGCCCTTCTGGCAACATAATCCGCTGTTCCCAGATCGGCTCGCCATTCTGCGCGCGTAAGGCCACAACCTTACCGTTGGCGAATCCGGAATACAGAACGCCCTGAGCGAATACCGGAGCACTGGTACCACGAAGGGTTAGCAGCGGCATCTGACTGTCATACGTCCAAGTCACAACGCCCGTATCCGCGTCTAACGCACTGATTCGATCATCGATGGTTTGCACATAAACTTTGCCATTTCCAGCAGTGGGCGCAGCACCCACCTCGGTACCCACGCGCGTGCGCCAGCGCTCTGAACCATCTGCAACATCCAACGCGATGACCTCGCCTTGAGTCGTACCCATTAAGACCAAACCTTCACCAGTGCCAACACCACCGCTCACAAACGCTGGGTCGCGTCGATCGAGCAAACGCTTAATACCAAATCCGGGACGCTCCACAGCACCAAACTGGTGCTGCCAAATCGGCTGTCCAGAGAATCGATCAAATGCGGCCAGAGCGCCGTAGCCGTCAGCGGCGATAATCCGATCCGCCACCACACCGGGTACTAAACGAATGTACTTTTTGCCCAACCCGTCTCCAACCTTGCGCTGCCATTGCACAGCAACGCTCACCTCGGCGTTAAAAGACTGAAGTTTGGCCGGTTTGGTTTCGTCTTCTTGTGCATCGCCGTCGACCCAGGGCAGCCAACCGAACCAACTGCAGCCACCCAGGACGAATGTCATAAAGACTAGCGCCAATAGGCGCATCATTATCGCCCTATTCATTTGTTCAGGTCCGTATCCTCAGCGGCGTCCTCGCTCAGAGCCCGCTCAGCCTTCCGAAGCGCGTCATCTAGAGTGTCTTGAAGCGGCACATACTCGCCATCAGAAGGCGCCGTGGTGTCCAATTTCGCCTTCAGCATCGGCCGCTCTTCCCCTGCGGCGAGAGCGTCTAGCGCCGCACTATAAGCCTCATGCGCCTCGGCCACGTTGTTTGTAGCCATATGAATGTCTCCACGAACCTCAAGCGCCCAAGACCGGTAGCCCAAATTTTTCACTCTGGCCAAACTGGCTAAGGCGTCGTCACTGCGATTCAACCCCTGTAATACTCTGGCAAGCCGAATTCGTGCTAGATCTGCTAGTAACGCATCGTCGGCAATCTCTATAGCCGCTTCAAGCGCTTGCTCAGCGTCGCTCAGTCGCGCCTCCTCAGCCGCCAACGCAGCTCGACGCAACAACACCAAAGCGTGTTGGGTAGTGCCAGCAAAGTCCTCGGCAAGTTTATCGCCCAACGCTTTACGCTCAGCAGCCCCCGCCTCTTGATAATCCGCCAGTGCAGCCGTGCTCGCCTCGGCACTCTGTTGTGCCGAATCGTCATAGTATCGGTAACCCAAAAATCCACCGAGCGCCACCACGCCCACCACCAATACATTCAAACCGTTAGCCACCCACCAAGAGCGCAATCGTGCGGCTTGTTCTTCATCGCTGAGATAATCTGACACTCGTCAAGTCTCCACTGATCTTCTTAAATTTTCCCCACGGTGCAGTTGCTCAAGACCCGCCACCGAGCGCGCATTTTGTCACAACTCGCCGCCCGGATGTCTGGTTAAATCTGCAGCAGTTGCCTCATTGCTTCGGCAATCGGCAATTGCTGCTGGCCGACAGCAGCATCACGCAGATGTTTTATGACCATCTCGTTATCCTGAGTTTGCGCACCACAGATTACCGCCCAAGTCGCCCCACTGGCATCTGCTCGCTTGAATTGCTTCTTCAACTGACCACCGCCCATATGCACACGCACACGCAATGTTGGCGAGGTGTCGCGCAATCGGTCCGCAAGCTGCATCGCGGCGCTTAAAAA
>DEBN01000007.1:0-1344 GCA_002348825.1 Gammaproteobacteria bacterium UBA2955 | reverse complement strand
ATGTGCCAGCTCATGCAGCAATACAACGCGATCCACACCAATCGCAAAACCAACCGCAGGTGTCGCACGACCCCCCAAGCGCTCGACCAAGCCGTCATAGCGACCGCCTGCACAAACGGCGCCCTGCGCACCCAAATCGTCTGTCACCCATTCAAAAACCGTATGGGTGTAATAATCGAGCCCACGCACAAGATTAGGGTTCAGTTGAAATGGGATCTGCAACTGCTGCAACAACACCTGTAAGGCTTCGAAGTGTTCTAGACCTTCGGCATCAACAAAGTCCAGTAGCTGCGGGGCCTCTTTGACGATTGCCTGAGTGGCTGGGTGCTTACTGTCGAGAATACGCAGCGGATTCGTTTGCAGTCGTCGCTGACTGTCAGAATCCAAGGCCTCGGCATGCGGCTGTAAGTAGTCGAGTAATGCTTGCCGAAAAGCCGCGCGAGCAGCACTCGACCCCAGCGTGTTCAGTTGCAAATGCACTCGGTCGTCAATGCCTAGTCGCTGCCAGCAGGTGTGCCCCAAACCAATGAGCTCAGCATCTAGATCTGGCCCGCTGAAACCGAACGCTTCAGCGCCGATTTGACTGAACTGGCGATAGCGACCCTTCTGTGGTTTCTCGTAACGAAACATCGGGCCGGAATAAAAGACACGTTGGGTTTGGTTATACAGCAACCCGTGCTCCTCCAACGCCCGGACACAACTCGCGGTGCCTTCGGGTCGCAAGCTCAGGGAATCGCCGTCGCGATCTGCAAGGGAGTACATTTCCTTTTCGACAATATCGGTTGCTTCCCCAACGCCGCGTGCAAACAATTCGGTATATTCCAACAGAGGTAGCCTGATCTCGGCATAGCTATAACTGCGCAGGGCTTGCAGCACCGCGGTCTCCACTTCCCGCCAACGCTCGCTATTGGTGGGTAAAATATCGCGCATACCGCGCACCGCTTTAACCATTACCGCGACCTTCAGAGCCAATCATTGGGGCAACTCCAAACGCGCCATTTGATTGCGCGTGTATGGCGCCAACTCGACCTCTTCCGCGTCGAAAAAGAGTCTCACGCCTTCAGCAAAACCGATTTTCAACTTAAACGGGCTCTCGCCCACAAACCGTCGTACTTCACCAGCGCGACCTAGGTCGGCATAAAGTAACGTGTCATCCACCCGCCGTATTTCAATCCAGCAGTCCGCTGAAAACTCATAACGTAACTGCGTATCGCCGGCTACAGACAATCTGCGCGCACCACTCTCGTCTTGACCTAAATACGGCACCTGATATTCGCTGCTGACCGACTCTTCGTCAGCCAGTTCACTTAACGGGCCTGTTTCTGTATCTGCTTCTGTATCTGC
>DEBN01000057.1 GCA_002348825.1 Gammaproteobacteria bacterium UBA2955 | reverse complement strand
ACCTTGCGTGATGGTCTTTGTACTGATCTCAAGCCCTAACTATTCGTAAGCGCCAGATCTCGCTGCCATCCAAGCGCCATTATGTATGCTCAACATCCATTGCCGAGTAACGCTGGGGTTAAGGCTTTACTGATTTTGGCTGTTTGCTGGCCATTGACGGCGATTGACGCGACCGCAAAAGCTAGTTTCGAGTTTGATGTGCTGGTGTACAACACTCACGGGCTGCCGTCCATTATCGCCGGCGACCGGCCGAGCGAACGTTTTCCGCGGATCGCCGAATTGACCAAGGGCTATGAACTGGCGTTGTTGCAAGAGGACTTCGCGCATCACGAGCTACTGCTAGGATCGTTACCAAAATCTCACAGCGCCTCACGAGGCGAAAATCTTGGCTCGCAGAAATGTTTTGTTTGTTCCGGCTCGGGCCTCACGACCATTACCGGCTTGAATACAGAGCATTGGCAACTTCGGACGTCGTTCACCGCATTCAATGCATGCTCTGGCTGGCTGGTTCGATTAAATGATTGTTTTGCGCAAAAGGGCTTTCAGCTGGGCATTTTGGAGTCGTCTGCCGGCCATCGTATCTTCCTCGTTAATACCCACCTCGATGCCGGAAGCAGCACACCTGACCGGAACGCAAGAGCCTCGCAGCTAAATCAGATCGCTGTTGCATTGCAGGAGCTAGCTCGCGATGAGGCGATTATCCTCGCGGGTGATCTCAACCTGAATTGGCAGTCTGCTGCAGATAAAGCGCTGCTGCTGCAGTTTCGTGATCGCCTGCAACTGACGCGCGCGGAAACCGGCTCTCAGGCCGAACGAGGCTGGCCGGTGCTGGATTACGTCTACTTTCGCGACGGCCTGAACGCCGATCTGGAGGTTCTCGATTCAGGTGAAGACACTCAATTTAAGAACGACGCTGGACCGCTGAGCGACCACCCAGCGCTCTTCGTCAGATTTGCAGTGCATTAACACGCCGTCTCGGCGCTTCGCGACAACGCGCTGCCCAACACCTGCTCGCTGAACGCACATCGAAACCTGTCCCAACACAGGGTAACGAAAGCGGCCTGAGCAATCGCGCATCAAACCTAACAACAAGGTCAACGGGCTCAGCTGCGGCCAGTTTGCTCGTGGTCTTTTCTACAACCAGTGTATAAGCTCTCGACAAATTTAGGCGCTTCTGACCGGCGCAAGACAACCGCTTACTACCTGTACTGGAGAGAGATAATGAATATCGGTCGTTTATCCATGTTGCTGCTTTTCACCGCTCTGACCGCATCCTGCGGCGAGTCCGAGCCACAGAGCGGCGGTGGTAACAACACGGCAGAGCCCATCACAGACGATTTGACGGTCAGCGACAGCGAGCTTGCAGATAACCCGTTCCGCAAGAACTGGGAAACACCCTTTGGCGTACCGCCATTTGCCGAAATCAGCACCGATGACTATTTGCCGGCGGTGAAGAAAGCTCTGCAGGAACTGCGTGCAGACATCGACGCGATCGTTGGTAATCCAGAAGCCCCCACATTCAGTAACACCATTGTGCCGCTGGAAGTCTCGGGTGAATCTCTGGATAAGGTAGCGGCCACCTTCAGCAACATCACCGGCACAGACACCGACGACGAGTTGCGGGCACTTCAGACACAGATCTACCCCATGCTGACGCGGGAAAGTGACGCCATCGCGCTCAACCCTGTGCTCTATGAGCGGGTCAAGGCGGTGTTTGATGCGCGTGAGTCGCTTAACCTAGGCGAGCAAGAAGCGCGGCTGTTGGAACTCACCCACCGCAGTTTCGTGCGCGCGGGCGCCGCTTTCGCTCCAGAAGTAAAAGCGCAAATAGCGGCCATTAACGAAGAAATCTCCAGGCTTACGACACAGTTCGCTCAAAACCTTTTGCTTGAGACCAAAGCATTCAAATTGGTGTTAAAAACCGAAGCAGAAACCGCCGGCCTGAGCAGCGATTTTAAGGCCGCCATTTACGATGATGCGCAGAACGCGTGGGTGGTCGGTTTAAATCGGTCGGCCTACGAAAGCTTTATGGTGCAGTCGACGAACAGATCCTTGCGAGAAAAGCTGTTTAACGGCTACCGATTACGCGGCGCCGCTGGCGAGCGAGACAACGGCCCGATCGCTATCAAAATTGCCCAGCTGCGCGCCAAGCGAGCTGCCCTGATGGGCTACGAGTCGCACGCCCACTACATTCTTGAATACAACATGGCGAAAACACCCAAGGGCGCTGAAGATTTCTTATTGCGCGTTTGGCGTCCCGGCCTCGCCCAGGCCAAACGAGAGCGTGCCGACATGCAGGCCATGATGGGCGAAACAACATTTGCAGCATGGGACTGGTGGCATCTGGCCGAAAAACTGCGTCTGGCACGCTACGACTTGGATGAAAATATAACTAAGCCCTACTTCAAGCTCGAAAACGTCCAACAGGGCGCATTCGCTATGGCGAATAAACTGTTTGGCCTGTCTTTTGAGCAGGCTGACGTTGCGGGTTGGAACCCAGTCGTTGTCTCATTCGATGTAAAAGATCGTGCTGGCGAACATCTGGGGCTATTTATGACCGATATGTATGCCAGAGATTCGAAACGCGGCGGCGCATGGATGAGCAGCTATCGCAGCGCTTCGAATATCAATGGAGAGCGGATTCGTCCTTTGATCACGAATAATATGAATCTTCCTAAGCCCCCCGAAGGCGAGCCCACATTGATGCGCTTCTCCGATGTGGAAACGCTGTTCCATGAGTTTGGTCACGGGCTTCATGGCTTGATGACGCAAATAGATTACCCCAGCTTCTCCGGCGTTGACGGGCCGCGCGATTACACGGAATTCCCGGCACAAATTCTAGAACATTGGGTGAGCCAGCCAGAAATGCTGGAGATGTACGCGACCCACTACAAGACTGGCGAAGTGATTCCTACTGAGTTGGTAGAGAAAATCCGTCGCGCAGCTAACCACAATCAGGGCTTCTATACGACAGAGTACGTCGCGGCATCGCTGCTCGACCTCGCTTGGCACTCATTGACAGCCGCCGAAGCCGCGAACATTACCGACGCCAGAGCGTTCGAAAAACAGGTGCTCGACGGCTACGGTCTCATTCCAGAGATCGAGCCACGCTACCGCTCGCAATACTTTAGCCACATCTTCGCCGGCGGTTATTCTGCCGGCTACTACGCGTACCTGTGGTCGGAGATTCTAGACGCCGACGGTTTTAACGCCTTTAAACAAGCCGAAGACATTTGGGATCCAAAATTAGCGGCACGCTTACAAAAGTGGGTATACGAGGCGGGCGGCCTCAAACCTGCCGGCGAGCTTTATCGAAATTTCCGAGGACAGGACCCGAGCATCGAACCGCTGCTTGAAGGGCGTGGTTTTACGACAGAATAGTTCTCATAAATCCAGCAATGCGCTGATGCCCCACCACAGACCGCTCAGCCCGATAAGGGCTGAGCCCGGTCGCACAATCCATTTTTGATAGGTGGCGCTTTCTGCAGATGCTTTGAACATTAAGCGCACAGCGAGCGCTGCCAATACAACGATGCTCAGCTGACCGACTTCCACCCCAAGATTAAAACCAACCAAAGCGCTCCAAAAAAGCCCCGCCGGCAACTCAAGCCCACTGAAAAAGCTCGCAAACCCCAGCCCGTGAATTAAGCCAAATACGAACACCACCGTTGCTCGCCACTTAACCGAATCTTTCAAGAAGATATTTTCAGCTGCAACAAACGCGATGGTGAAGGCGATGACAGGCTCGACGAAACTGGCGGGCAAACTCACAAACCCCGTGGCAGCAAGCGCAAGCGTTGTCGTATGCGCCAAGGTAAACGCCGAGATTTGCCAAATCAGTGTGCCGACGGTGCGCGCGGCAAGGAAAATCGCCAGCACGAATAGAATGTGATCCAAACCACCCGGCACTATGTGGCGCACACCGACAACGACGTATTGGCCTAACGTCTCCAACACACCGCGACGCTCGAGCACACCTAGGACAGGTGTTGACTGCTGGTTCAGCGAGCCGTCCGCACTGTTCAACTGGGCAAGCATGGCGCAGAGCTGCGGATCCATGGCATCGCGACTAGGATCGCACAACTCGTCTTCCGGATGCGCAAACGCCAGACCACTGCACAGCAGCGCGAAGAAACAACCAAAGATGCGCGTTTTTCGCAGACCATGCCAGGCGCAGACTAAATTAAAAGGGCCGCTGAAGCTGATTCGGCCCAGGCTCAGCGTCCGATCATGCATTGGGAAAATTTTTAAGCACCCTCAATCTGCAGCTTGGCCGTGAAGAAAAGCGTCGACCACACGATAAAGCTGGTGACGGTTGTTCTCCAGCAGCAGTGAGTGGGTACCCTGACCGATCACGGTGAACTGTTTAGTTTTCGCCGCAATTAAACGCGAGAACAGCTGCTGCCCCTGAGCGGGCGTCGTTTCCTGATCGAGTTCGCCGACGACGATCTGCACCGGCGCAACGATAAGGCTCGGGTCATACCAATCTGCTCCCGACTCTCGATAGTGCATAAAATCCTGCATCACACCGGTGGGTGCTCGTAGCAGCCCCGTCTGTGCAGAAGTCGGGTCGCAAGAAATCGTCTGCCTGCACCAGTTGCTGCGAGCGTCTTCACTGACAATACGGTCGAGCTCATCTTTCGTCAGGGCAGTAGACCAGCGTCGCAGCATCGATTCGGCGTCCACGGTGCGATACGCACCCAGACTTTGTTGCGGCGCGCCCGCAGGCGCCATGCCCTCAATCCAGAGTGCGCCACTCAGCACCAGACGGTCCACGTTATCCGGATACTGGCCCGCGTAGCCACCACAAATCGCTGTGCCCCAGCTGTAGCCGATCAGGTCGAGTTTCCCGACTTGGCGTTGGTCGAAAATAAACGCGACCGCATGATTTACCTCTTGTATCGCGTGGGCAGTGGTCACAATCGGCGCATTTGCAGCGGCAGGCTGATCCATCTCTGCAGGACGATCGGACTGCCCATAACCCAAAAGATCCAAACACCAAACGTCGAACTGTTGGGCGGCAAGATGGTCCATCCAAGACCGCCCGGACATTTGATAATCGAAAGTATCGCTTGAGCCGTAGGTTGCCCCGTGCACAAACAACACTGTGTTGCGCTGGGACCTGGGGCTGCCTGCGTTGTCGCATTTGTTTCTCAAGAGGAGCGTATAGCCTGGAAACGCGCTAGGTATGCGATAGTCGGTCTGGATAATCATGTCTGGTTAGCCCTGTTGCCCCCGGTAAGGTCGCCTATCATGACAAACCGCACACCCTAGGCACATCCAAACGCACAGAAATTTTTCACCACCTCAACGGTGTTTTTCGCTTTAAGCGTCAAACAGTAACCGACTCATGACGTTGCCAAACATACCGTCTGAGGATACTTTGCGCACTACGCAACCAACTCTCGGTAACCCTATGAATCTTTCAACGCGCCTTCGCTTTTGGCTCTTCATCTTTGCTGCGCCGGCCCTTGCAGGCTGTCTTGACAGCGCCAGCGTTTCCGACACTGCGCCCACCACAGCGTCAGTAGCGCCCTGCTCCACTGACGGTGTTGTAACGGCGTGGTGCGGCTACAAAAACGCAGAGGATTTGGTTGCTACACCGGACGGCAAGTTTCTATTAGCGACTGGGTTAGGCAGCCTTGGCGAACCCTATGCAACGGAAATGACCCTTATCAATCTCACTACTATGGCAAACGCACCGTTACAGGTTGTTATGGATTCTAATTCTTGGGGCGATCCGGCTTGCACTCGCACCAGCACAGAGTTTTCTACCCATGGCATGGATCTGACTGAACGCGAAGACGGCCGCCAAATGGTTGCCGTGACCAACCATTTTCCGAAAGAAACCGTAGAATTTTTCGAGCTGGAATCGACCGAGGCCGGTTATCAACTGATCTGGCGCGGCTGTGTCGAATCGCCAACTGTCGAGTCGGGAGCGCGCCAGCCTATGTTTAATGATCTAGCGCTAACCAGCGATGGCGGCTTCTACACAACCGAAATGTACAATCTTAAGCTGCCGTTTGGCGATGTCCTTGCCGCAGGGCTAGCTGGCGCAGATTCCGGGCAGGTTTGGTCTTGGAACGCAGAAGACGGTTTTCAAGCCATAGCGGGCACCGAGGGCGGATTCCCAAACGGCATCGTAATTACCAACGACGAGAAGACGCTTTTTATTAACTACTGGTTTTCCGGAAAAACTCAAAAGTTCGATATCGCATCAGGTGCGATTCAAGCGACGCATCTAGGTGGACGCGCTGACAACCTGACTATGGCAGAAGGATCTGTCTGGGCCGCCAAACACGACATGACCATCACCGAGTATCTAGAAAGCTGCCCTGCGGACGCCACAAATTGTTTTCTACCCTTTTCCATTCATGAACTCGACACAGGCGATCTACAGGAGAAAAGAGTTTGGACGTTAGGTAGTGATACCTTCGGTTTCGCAACAGTTGCTACACCCGTCGCGGGGCGGGTGTGGTTGGGCACGGCTCACGGGGATCGTGTCGCAAGCTTCGATATCGCAAGTAAACCCTAGGCGACAATTGCCGCCTATGAGGAAGCCTGTATACCGTTCCTAGACACCCAAGGGCGGCCAGCGCTTGGTTAGTTAGCCCGCTGCGGCGCCAATCAACTGAAACAGGGTCTCGTAATCTGCCAACGTATGTTGGTCGTCTCGCTGACCTGTTCGAGCGAGAATCAATTCATCCGCGATACCCTCATAGGCCTTAATACGTTCAGCACACTGCTCAACATTGCCCGTAATGGTCATGCTATCGACCACCGCGTCCGGCACCAAAGTCATAGCCTCTGCTAGCCGGCCCGCCGGAACCAGTTGAGTGGCCTGATCGGCGAACTCAGCAAAACCGAGTTGTCGCAATTGCGAGTCGTAGTACGGATGCGGTATCGGATGATAAAGCTTACAGATGGCGCGTTTGCTGGCCTCGCGCGCCGCGTCCACGTCTTTGTTGATACTTATGGTAGCGGCGGTTGGAAACACCAAAGCCTCTGGGTCTCGGCCCGCCTGTTCCGCACCCTGTCGCGCATTAGGTCGCACAATGTCGCGAACGAACTCAACCGAAGACATAATGCCGATGCCTACACCATCGGAAACTTCGCCGGCAAGTCGCACCATATTCGGTCCAGAGGCCGCCATATATACCGGCGGCGGCGGCGTGGTCGGGTTCCAGGTCGCGCGCCAGCGAATGCGATGGACGTCGCCCTGATAGCGCACCCGCTGGGCTGCCTGACCACTCACTACCTGCCGCACGATTTCCATAAAATCACGCATTTTTGCTTTTGCCTTGGACGAATCGATGCCCATATACAGGTCGTTAAAGTGCAGGTTACCCGTCCCCACGCCAAGGACGAAACGGCCGTCGCTGATCTCATTGAGATCTCGCGCCTCAAGCCCTGTCATCCATGGTTCACGGGCAAACGCGTTTACGATATAGGTGCCTACTTTAGCTCGCTGAGTGGCGTTGATGACTGCCGCCGCCGTGATCGTAGCGCTCCTGCCAGCATCCACTGTATACAAACTATAAATACCAGAACGCTCGGCTTCCTGAGCAATTGTCGCGATCGTTTTGATCGAATCCTCAAAACCCAACATCATGCCAATCTTCATCAATCCCCTCCTCCTGTCACCGCGCTTTGGTACCCACAGTTAAAGCCAATTCCTCCTCAAGCGCCACTGGTAATGCAACCGACGACGCCTCGTAAAGCACAATCTGTTTGGCTAAACTCCGAAAGAATGTTTCTCGACTGGTTGAGCCCAAATTATGATGCGACTCAGACAAATTGCTTTAGTGACACCAAACCTGCGCGGCGCGGAACACGAAATCTGCGACCAGCTCAGCCTCGAAGTCTGCTACCGCGACCCAGGGCTCTCCCACTTCGGCCTCAGGCACGGCCTCTACGCGATTGGTGATCAAATACTTGAGATCGTTGCGCCGAAGCAACAAGGCACCACGGCAGGCCGCTTTCTGGAACGCCGGGGCGGTGAAGGCGGCTACATGGTGTTATTGCAAACAGATGAACTGCAGCAGCATAAGACCCGCGTGGAAAACAACGGCATGCGCATCGTTCACGACGGTAAAGTCGACGCGCACGGCGCGTCGATACGCGGCATCCATCTGCATCCGAAGGACGTAGGCGGCGCCATCTTATCTCTGGATCAGGCAGAGCCAGCAGAAAGTTGGTTGTGGGCCGGCAATGACTGGCAGTACCACTCGACCAACAAGGTGGTGACCGACATCGTGGCCATCGACATTCAGGCCGACGAGCCGGAATCGATGGCCGAGCGCTGGGCGCAAGCGATCGGACGATCAGCAAATGACGGCACAATAAGCCTAGATGACGCGACGATTAGGTTCGTCAGCGCCAACGATGGTCGCGGCGACGGTTTAGCAGCGGCGGACCTACTGGTGGCCGACCGCAGCCGGGCAGGACAGTCTCTTAATATCTGCGGGTTTCTGTTCAGGCTGGTTTAGTAAACACAAGCGAGTACAAGCAAGCGCCGTCTGCTTCCCCCGCAGCGCGTGCTCGAGCACCAAAAAACGACATAACAGCGGCCGTTCGGGCATTCCATCGCGCCCATCAGCAGACCTTATTAGAAGCAAAGAGCCAAGCTTGTAGGATCAGCTAAGAACCTGTTTTTGTTGAATATTTGGGAGATCATGATTTCCAGCTCCAGTTGCTCCTTGCGGGCAAACAATGTCTAAAGTATGGCCGCCGTTTTCGTTGCCAATACTGATATGGTAAATCCGCTGACACTTCACGCCACCTAAGTTTTAGCTCTACCGACTTAAATTCAGCAAGCCGC
>DEBN01000137.1:2816-6989 GCA_002348825.1 Gammaproteobacteria bacterium UBA2955 | reverse complement strand
GCTGCTGGATCGAGGGTGTGCTGGGCCGCACCGCTTTGCGCGATGGCTCGGCTGAACAGGCCTTTGGCTGCAGGGCAACCGAGCAGAGCGCCGACGCTAAATGCTCCTGCACTTTCTCCAGCGATGGTCACCTTGCTGGGGTCGCCGCCAAACGCGCTGATGTTGCGTTGCACCCATTGCAGCGCGGCGATTTGATCAAGCATACCGTTGACATTGGATGTTTTAAATTCCTCGCCAAGATGTGTGAGGTCGGCAAAACCTAATGCACCGAGCCGGTAGTTCATCGAGACCACAACGATGTCGTGATCGCGAGCAAAGCGGGTGCCGTTGTACCAGGGGATGGCGCCTTGGCCCGTGCGATAGCCGCCACCGTGGATCCAAACCAGCACGGACCTATTGGCCTCTCCGCTCTGAATTGCTGTGGGTGCGGAAATATTCAGTGTTAAGCAGTCTTCGCTCCAGCGCACCGGTGCGTTATCGGTCATCCCGCCGCTGGGTATCTGCGGTGCCGCCGGGCCGAATTTCAGTGCCGAGAACGGTTCGGCAAAGGGACTCAGTGCTTGGGGCGCCTGAAAACGCAGGTTCCCCACCGGGGGTTGAGCGTAGGGAATGCCTGCAAACAAAAGGGCGTCCTCTTTTACTCGGCCTTGGATTTCTCCCGCTGAACAGGTTACTGAAATAGTCTGCATAGTCCTCTCCTAATGAAAACGTTGGGTAAGGCGTCAGGGATCCCTTGGCGTTACCAGCGGATAGCGTCGTGGAAATTGATCAAATAATGACCCCAGTTGCAATAGCGCGTTGACATCGCCGTCGACGGTCAGATGCTGCTGTTCGATCAATTCTGCCGCTCCAACCTGGCCCATGATCATCTGTTTGAAGTGCGCGCTGGTGAGTGACAACTGAGCATCGCTACCGACCCCAGACTTAGCCACGAAATAGTGCAGTACCGAGTTCTTGATCTGCAGCAGGTAATCGTTCTCCAGATCGCTAAAGTGCAACAGCAGTCGTAAGTCTTGATCAGCGGCGTGCTCCGGCAGTAACCGCACCGCCATCACCTGGAAAATGTTCTCGATGGGAATGCCCGCTGCCATACCAGGGCTTGCGGCATAATTGCGCGTCTCCGGCAAACCTTCTCGAAGCTCCAGAGCGCCGCATAGGTAAAAATTCCGCCACGGTGCAGATTCGCATTGGTAACCCAATTGCTCGTAGGTATCTGCGAGTAATGCTCGACCGGGAATATGTTCGGGGTCTGCCATGACCACATGATTAAGCACCTCTGCGACCCAGCGGTAGTCGCCTGCTGTGTAGTACTTTTTGGCTTTATCTACGACAGCGTCTGCGCCGCCCATAAAGTCCAGATATCGAACAGCTTGTTCGGTGGGCGGGAGCGGATACAAATTGGCCGGATTGCCATCGAAGAATCCCAAGTACTTTACATAGACGGCGCGGCTATTGTGGTGGACAGTGCCGTAGTAATCGCGATTGTAAAATTTTTCGCTCAAGGATTTTGGTAGTGTAATTCGCTCCGCAATCTCCTCTTTGTTATAGCCTTTATTGGCTAGACGCAGCGTCTGGTCGTGAATGTATTTGTACAGGTCGCGTTGACTTTGTAAATATTCAATGGCCGCTGCGCGGCCCCAAATTGGCCAGTGATGACAGGCGAATTGGATCTCTAGTCGATCTCCGAAAAGCTCAACCGACTCGTTAATCTGCGCCGCCCAAGCCAATGCGTCGCGAACTTGGGCGCCTCTAGGTGTATAGACGTTGTGCAAATGGTGAGAGGTAATTTCAGACATGCACAGCGCTTTGAACTGGGGCAGATAAAATACGAATTCGGATGGGGCCTCTGTCCCCATTGTCATTTGGAATTCAAATTCGATGCCATCGATTGAGCGGGTCTCGCCGGTTTCGTACACAAAGTCGTTGGGCACGATAAACCCCGTTGTACCCATTGATAGCGCTGCGCCAAGTCCGGTCGTCACATAACCGGTTGGCGAGGGTGGCAGCAGATTGCCATACATATAGGTAGACCGACGTGCCATGGCGTTGCCAGCCAGCACATTTTCGTTCAATGATTCTTTAACGAAATCCTTCGGCGCGATTACCGCGACCTTGCCACTGGCGGCATCGGCGGGATTAAGAACGCCTAATACGCCTGCAAAGTGGTCCGCGTGACTGTGGGTATGAATCACCGCGACCACAGGTCGCTCACCGAGATGCTGATTGGCCAGCTGCAGAGCGGCGGCCGAGGATTCGCTCGAGGTTAGCGGGTCGATAACAATCCAGCCACTGTTGCCACGAATCAGTGTCATATTTGCGATGTCAAACGATCGCACCTGATAGAGGCCGTCGCAGACTTCATACAAACCGTGATGCTTGGCGTTCAATTGGGCCTGACGCCACAGGCTCGGATTTACGGTATCCGGCGCCTCGTCATCGAGAAACGACATCCGTGCAAGATCATAGCTAACTTGGCCATTATCACGATGCAGGGTCAAAGGTTCTAACGTGGCAATGAAACCCCGGCGTGCGTCGGCAAAGCTTTGTCGATCAGCGAAATTCAGCTGCTCGCGAACGTTTGCCTGAGCGTTCTGGGTGTGCTCGCTCGCCGGTTTTGCCGCTCTTAGGGCTTTGGGCAGCGGGTGGTAGGGCATAACAGGATCATCCTCGCGATTGGGTGAGTGCAAGTTGAGTCAGGCTAAAGGTTTGGCAGGGTCTTCCAGTAGACCTTAGCCTCAGCCAGAACTTTAGGCGCTAACAAAATCGCGGAAAACATGGTTGGGATCGCCATAAGTGCGAACGAGCCGTCGATCAAACCGACCGCGGCGTCGATGGACATGACCGATACCAAGACGATTGAAGCGACAAATACAATCCGGTAGCTAGATCTGTGTCGGGTGCCGAATACGAAGCTTGCACATTGTGACCCGTAGAACGAATAGGTGAACATCGTCGTCGTAGCAAAGCTTAAAACGCAAACAAAAATGATTACGGTGCCGACGGGCCCCAGCAGATTGGTAAACGCGTTAGCGGTTAGCGTTACGCCTTCGGCGTCTCCGCTTTGCCAGGTGCCAGAGACGAGAATCAGCAGCGCCGTGGCGGTGCAAATTATCAAGGTATCGATGATCGGCCCAACCATGGCCACCAAACCCTGTCGCACCGGCTGGTCCGTCTTAGCCGCTCCATGTACGAGAGATTCGGTGCCCATGCCCGCCTCATTACTGAAGGCGCCTCGTTGTACACCATAGATCATCATTGCCAGCAGGCTGCCGCCCGCCGCCGCTTCGCCGGAAAAAGCGTCTGTAAGAATAAAACCGAACGCCGCCGGCACCTGGTCGGCATTCAATACGAGGGCGATAATGATGGTCGCAAGATACAAGACCGCCATAAACGGTACGAGAATCGAAGCGGTGCGCGCAATGCGCGACAGGCCGCCGAAAATGACGATGGCTGTGATCACGGCGAGTATCACGCCACTGCCGAGATTATAGTAAAAAGGGTCGGCGCCAGGAGCGATAATGCCCTGTTCGAAAAACACCAAGTCACGAAAAATCTGAATCAATTGATTGGTCTGCAATGCCGGCAAACACCCAACCATGCCGACGATGGCAAAGAAAAAGGCGAGAAAGTGAAAGCGCTTCGGCAAACCTTCGCGAATCACATACATCGGACCACCCTGCAGTTCGCCTGCATCGTCTTTGCCCCGATACATTACCGCTAACGTACAGGTAAAAAACTTTGTCGCGATGCCGAGAATCGCGGTCATCCACATCCAAAAAATAGCCCCGGGGCCGCCGATTTTGATGGCCAGCGCGACGCCTGCAATATTTCCCATACCGATAGTACCGGCTAATGCGGCAGACAGAGCGTCAAAGTGGTTGATGTGGCCGGGATGGTCGGGATTGTCGTATTTGCCACGGATCAAATCGATCGCGTGGCCGAGATAACGAAATGGGGTAAAGCGCGCACGCACGAGAAAATAAAAGCCGCCGCCGAGCAATAAACATAGCAGCCAAGGACCCCAGGCGAGATCGGCGAACGCGGTAGTAATAGATTGAATAGTATCGAGCATATTCGGCACTTAATTCAGATACCGCAGAGTAAACGTTTAGCTAAACGGTTGCTATGCAGTGCGCAGGGTTCGCTTACAGGCGTGCAGATTTACCAGACCGC
>DEBN01000137.1:601-2425 GCA_002348825.1 Gammaproteobacteria bacterium UBA2955 | reverse complement strand
ACTTTGCCGATCACACACGCCGGGCCGTTGGGTGAGTCAACGCATTATCAAGACGGTTACAACGCATCGCTATTGCATCCTATGGCGCGAGCTGAGGGGCGCCGTGCAGCGGGACTCGATGGCGCGCACATTGCGGGCGAGGACCAGTGGACGGCCTATGAGTTTTCATGGCTCAATCATCGGGGCAAACCCGAGGTCGCGGAGCTGAGTTTTACCGTGCCGGCGAACTCGTCGAACATTATCGAGAGTAAGTCGATGAAGTTGTACTTAAACGGTTTTAGCCAAACCCGATTCGAAACGCCGGAGGCGTTGTTAACGAGGTTAAAAGGCGATCTCAGCGATGGCTTCGACAGCAATGTGGAACCGTATTTGGCCAGCGTTACTGTTGCGAACAGTGGCGGGGAATTACCGGGTCAGTGTTTGGATGAACTGGATATTGATATCGACGTTTACCAATACACACCTGATTTACTCGTTTGCGAGGACGGTGTTGCAGACGTCGAACTGTGTGTGCACAGCCACGCATTGCGCAGTTTGTGCCCCGTTACCGGCCAGCCAGACTGGGCCAGTATAGCCATTAACTATCAGGGCGCGGCAATTCAGCCCGCGAGTTTGCTGCGTTATCTGGTTTCGTATCGAAATCATCAGGCCTTTCACGAAACCACCATCGAGCGGATTTACACCGACATTTGGCAGCGTTGTGGTGCCAAACGATTGTCGGTGTACGGGCGCTTTTTGCGTCGCGGCGGTATCGACATAAATCCGTATCGCAGCAGTCACGGTGACGCTGCGCCACGGATTCGGGTGGCGCGGCAATAGCCTAGTGTTTCTTGCTCGGCGCGATGATAGAGCGCAACCAACCGCCCCAAGTTTTGTCCGCGCGCGACCACTTCTCCAACGCGTCCATACGCTCGGCCAGGGCTTCCCCGTCGGCGAGCATAGATCGGCGGGTCGTTAGCGGCTGGTCCGGATCCAAAGATCGCAGCACCTTGGCCGGATTGCCCGCAGCGATGACGTTAGCCGGAATGTCTTGGGTAACGACCGAGCCAGCACCGATAATGGAGTTATCACCAATAGACACCCCTTTGCAGACGGTCGCGCCGTCGCCGATCCAAACATTGGTTCCGAGGGTTACTGGGCTGGTGCGACCAATGGCCTGAGTGCGGTCGTAAATGTCGTGCCAGTCGGCGTCTGTCAGATAGGCGCCGGCAGCGATCATGCAACTTTCACCGATGGTTACTTTGCTCGCGGAATCGATGCGAACACCCGGGCAGAGCAGCACAAAGTCGCCAATTTGGATATCCCCTTGGTGATCGTTCATCGCCCATGTGGTCAGGCGCACGGTGCGGTCCCGGGCAGTGATGACATGCACGCTTTCACCGAATTTAATGTTGCGACCGTAGAGCTTTAAAAACCATGGTTTCATGATCATGCTGTGCCGGCCCAGTGCGTCCAATTGCGGGCGAATGAAGTGATTTACCCAAAAGGCTTCAATGCGCGCCAGAGCAACTTTTAGCGGGTAGGGGCGATGATCGTGACGCATGTAATGCACTCAGTGAAAATAGCCTTTTACTGCCTCGTGCGGAGGAACGCAATAAGCCTGGGTCGAGCTATCGAGCCGGTTCGCAATCCCAAAGTGATTCGGCTAGCATACGCGCCGCTATGGTGACCCACCTTGGTCCCCTCGCGGCGATAAATTGTGAACTCCGCCAGGCCCGGAAGGGAGCAACGGTAACAGTGGATTCGGGCGCCGAGGTGTGGCTGGGTGGGTTGCCGCCATCTAGCAGCGAGATACCGGAGAGGTGGCAGAGTGGTCGATTGCGC
>DEBN01000137.1:0-258 GCA_002348825.1 Gammaproteobacteria bacterium UBA2955 | reverse complement strand
AGCGTGTAAGGTGTAACAGCCTTCAAGGGTTCGAATCCCTTCCTCTCCGCCATCTAATTCCAATAAGTCGACATAAATCAATAATACAGAACCACAGCTACCTGCTTCGGTGGACAAGGTTGCCGCCAGGATGTTGTTGCGCTGCAGACTCTGCTAGCGCTCCAAATTCCTCGGCCACACTACCGCCAAGCGCAGTAAAGTCAGAGCAAGACAAGCTGGAGAAAAAGCCGGGAGAAACTGCAATAGCATGACTCTCCG
>DEBN01000145.1:924-11127 GCA_002348825.1 Gammaproteobacteria bacterium UBA2955 | reverse complement strand
GCCGATATAGGACAATAACCCTAGAAAGCTCAAATCGACTTCCGGAAAGCCCGCCCATGCGAGCGCCCCATCGCGCAAAAATGTGTTGAAAATCAGATTGTTAACGGGGACCGTAATCGCCAAAACGACCACCACGGCAATCCCCAAACCAATGGCGGTCGAAATCTTTTTTGAAATCGCGATGAAGGTACACATTCCAAGAAAAAACGTGAGCGCCATGTTTTCTATGAATACCGCACGTACGAATATGCTGAGGTAATGCTCCATAATTACATGGCCTCTTTATATTGTGCGTTCGGCGCGATTTCGTACTCAGGCTCTTCAACTTGGTCGGTCTTCCACGCACGGATCGCCCAAATAAAGAAACCAATTATAAAAAACGCACTCGGCGCCAGCAGCAACATACCATTCGGCAAATACCAGCCGCCGTTCGCCACCGTTGGCAAAATCTCGTAACCCAAAAGAGTGCCCGAACCCAAGGGTTCTCTGACCAACGCAACGCCTATGAGCACCACGCTGTAGCCCAGCGCGTTGCCAAATCCGTCCATAGCTGAGAGAAACGGCCCGTTTTGCATAGCGAACGCTTCCGCTCGGCCCATAACGATGCAGTTGGTAATAATGAGCCCAACAAAAACCGACAGGCTCTTGGAAATGTCGTAAGCGAAAGCTTTAAGCGTCTCGTCAACGACAATCACCAACGAAGCTATGATTGTCATCTGAACGATAATACGGATATTTGTCGGAATCCTGTTGCGTAGCAAGGACACCGAAAGATTCGACATCGTCGTAACAAATATCACGGCTAGACACATAACGAGCGTCGTCGCCATGTTGATTGTCACCGCTAATGCCGAGCAGATGCCGAGCACCTGTAACGCAATAGGATTGTTGTTGAATATTGGGTCGATTAAGACCTCTTTCTGCGTGGCCATTAACGGTGCTCCCCAACACTTGCCTGCATTTGCTGGGTTTTTAGCTTCTCTATAAACGGCCTAAATCCCAGATCCCCAGCCCAAAAATTGACGAGGTTTTTGACTCCTCGCGTGGTGAATGTGGCACCCGACAGTGCATCGACTTCAAAGCGCGCCGCATTCGAATTCGCAGGCGACCGTAGCTTCACCAGATCTACGGCCGGTTGTCCTACATCATCGTACAATTGTACGCCTTGCCAGCCTTGCTTCCACTTGGGGTTGTCAACCTCACCGCCCAGACCCGGCGTTTCTTTGTGTTGGTAAAAGCCCAAACCAGCAATAGTGCTTAGATCACTTTCCAGCGCCAAATACCCGTAGAGCGTACCCCACAAACCAAAACCACGTACCGGTATCACAACCTTATCGATCCCGGTGTCGTTAGTTTTGATGAACACTAAGGACACGTTTTCTCGACGACCTAGGGTGGCGATATCCTCTTCGGCACTTAAGTCCGTGGACACCGCGCTGTCTGAAGCTGCGCGGATAGGGTCATAAGCATCAACATTAACCGCATCGGTGTACTCGCCCGTATCGAGATCGACGGCCCGAACCGTGAAATCGGCGAACATTTCTTCCACTGTTCGACCGCCCGAACCAATATCGCTGTCGGCTGCCAACAGCCCCGCAGCGCGCAGAATGTTTTTCTTCTGATCCAACTCTTTGTTGAGCAGCTGCATAGGCTTCAGTAATACCGCCAAACCGGACACTACTATCGAGCAAACCAAACAAAGAAACACCGCTACGGAGAACGTGTTCCGCAGCCCGTCTTTATTGGACCCCGACCCAGTTTCTTCAGCCACGCGCCAGCCTCCGCTTAATGTTCGACTGAACCACAAAGTGATCCATCAAAGGAGCGAACAAATTACCGAACAGTATTGCCAGCATCATGCCTTCGGGAAACGCCGGGTTTACCACTCGAATCAACACACACATAAAGCCAATCAATATCCCGTAATACCAACGCCCGGTGTCAGTCATCGCAGCAGACACTGGATCAGTGGCCATGAAAATTGCACCGAAAGCAAAGCCGCCCAACACCAAATGCCAATAAAAGGGCATAGCGAACATTGGGTTGGAAGATGGGATCATGTTAAACAGGGACGCTGTTAACGTCATACCAAGGAAAACCCCGGCCATCACGCGCCACGAGGCGATCCGCGTCGCGCATAACAATGCCCCAGCAATGAGGATGGCCAATGTCGATGTCTCGCCCAGTGAACCGGGCATTATTCCTAAGAAAGCCTGCGTCCATTCAACGCCATAAGCCTCGCCGATCGCGGCGTTGCCTAGTGGCGTGGCTTTGGTGTACCCATCCACGGCCACCCATACAGCGTCGCCAGACATCTGTGCTGGGTATGCGAAGTAAAGAAAAGCTCTGCCAGTCAGAGCAGGATTGAGGAAATTTTTACCAGTGCCGCCAAAAACTTCCTTCGCAACCACGACACCAAAAACCACGCCCACTGCCGCCATCCACAACGGAATCGACGGCGGTAAGGTCAGCGTAAAAAGAATTGAAGTGACGAAGTACCCTTCGTTAATTTCATGGCCGCGTTTAGACGCAAACCAAAGCTCTGCAAGTATGCCAGTGACAAATACAACGACGTAAAGAGGCACAAAGTAAGCCATACCGTGCATCACACAGTCCCAGACGCTTGTGGGGTCGTAGCTCACCAAGCCATTAATAAAAAAACCGCGCCATCCCTCTAGGCTAGTTTGCCCCATCGCCTGCATTGCTTCGTTAGCATTGAAACCAACAAAATAACTGCCGACAAAAACCGGGATGAAGGCACAAAACCAAACCGTTATCATTATACGCTTGAGGTTGAGGTTGTCTCGGATGTGCGAACCGCCCGCAGTTATTTGCCCCGGTGTGTACAGCGCAGTGTCTATAGCCTCGTACAAGGGATACAGCGACTGCAGCTTGCCGTCTTTTTCGAAATGTGGCGCCAGATCATCTAATACCGATCGCAAACCCATAAATTTCAACCTTCCTTCTCTATCTGCGTGAGCACCTCGCGCAGCACCGGACCAAACTCGTACTTACCGGGACATGCATAGGTGCAGAGGGCGATATCGTCTTCGTCGAGCTCCAAACAACCCAGCTCTATGGCTTTCTCGAGGTCACCCACCAATAAGCTACGCATGAGTTGAGTGGCTAAAATATCCAGCGGCATGACGGCATCATAGGTGCCAATAGGCACCATGCCACGAGCACTGCCATTGGTATTGGTCGTAAAATCCACAGATTTTTCGCCAACCCATTTAGACAAAAAAGCCGGGAACACCGAATGCATTTTTGCGCCGGGCATGACCCAACCGAAAAGCTTGCGCTCGCGATCTTCGCGTAATACAGACACCTGAACATGGTACCGACCCAGATAGGCCAGCCCCTCGTCCACCCCCCGACCAGAGAGCACCGACCCCGAAATAATCCGATGTTCACCATCGGCAAGTTCGCCCGCGGTCAACTCGGTTAAATTGGCGCCCAAAATCGTTTTCACGAGCCTTGGATTCGTTGCACCAGGCCCACCAATCGCAACAACACGCTCGACGTCAAGCTGGCCGGTAAGAAATAAGTGACCGAAGGCCAAAACGTCCTGATAGCCGATATACCAAACTGTTTTAGTTGCGCTAACCGGGTCTATAAAATGAATATGCGTTCCTGGCAGACCTGCGGGATGAATGCCTCCAAAAGTATGGCTTTGGATTTTCTCGGACTGAACATAATTCCCAAGATCCGCAGAAACGCTCTGACAAACGTGTACCGTACCCTCGGTTAGCGTTGTTAATACCGCTAAACCCGCAACAAAGTCGTCTTTGCGGGGCGCAATCACAACTTGCGGGTCTGCCGCCAGCGGATTGGTATCTATCGCTGTGACGAATATCGAGTGCGGTACGGTCTCGGGGTCTGGCACTCGAGAGAACGGCCGAGTGCGCAAAGCTGGCCAGCTGCCGCTTTGCAACAGCTGTTGAATCACTGATTGTTTATCTAAGGTCTGTATCTGTTCGGCGGCATGGCTGCTGAACTGCACCGCCTCCCCGGCGGCTTCGATTTCGATGACCACGCCACGCAACGCCCGCTTAGCTCCGCGATTGATGTCAATCACCGTCCCTGCTGCTGGCGCAGTGTAGTTCACGCCAGGCGTTTTTTTATCGCTGAAAAGTATCTGGCCCTTCGCGACTGTGTCGCCCAGTTTGACTTCCATGGTCGGTTTCATGCCAGGATAGTCGGGCCCAAGAACAGCAACGCTACGCGCTGCGTTACCTTGTTCAATCGACTGGCGTGGCGTGCCGCTAATCGGCAGATCCAGTCCCTTTTTAATGTTGATCATGAATACCCATCTGCGCCCTAAGCCTTGCCTTAGAGATCAATTACTACTGACTTGAGCCGTTATGTTTCGCCGCCGCCCCACCAACCGCAAACATCACCGCACAGGCGATGTGGTTATCATCCTTGTATCAGAACCGCTTATTGCGCCCTAATCATCGGTACAGTGTTCTACAAATACCAGAAGGTGTCGTCTCTATTTGACGATGCTTTACACATCTGCAGCGCCGACACATCTGTGGCCACTCACTGACCATTGGGTAAGAACTGCCAAATTATAGAGGGGTAGCTATAGGTTGCCAATCATCTTGGGGAGGGAGATTGAAAAAAACCGAGGCCTAATATTCAGCCAAAGGTGAGACTTAGCGTGTCGCTATACCGCGGAGGAAGCCTCGGGGTGCAGGATAGGCCGAGATCGCCCCGGACCAGCGATGCTGTAGCCGACAGTGTCCCAAGCATCGTCGCAACGCAACACCGCCCTGGCCAGTTTGTTATTCAGTGCGTGGCCCGACATGTGGCCAACAAATTCTCCGAGAATCGGCCGGCCCAGCAAGAACAAGTCGCCGATCGCATCCAACACCTTATGCTTTACGAATTCGTCCCGATAGCGAAGTCCCCCTTCATTCAGGACACCGCTGCTGTCTATTCCAACGGCATTTTCGAGGCTCGAGCCGAGACACTTGTTGATTGCATGGGCATGAGGTAGTTCATCTATGAGCCCAAAAGAGCGAGCGCCGCTAAGGTCATCAACGTAGGACGTTGAAGAAAAATCAATGCTCACGTGTTTTGGATACCGATCGTAGACTTGGTGATCTGCCACGAAGGTATAGCCCGCTTTGAATCCAGCATATGGCTTGAGCAATGCAAAGGCATCACCTTGAGTGACTTTTACTTCGCGTGTTATGCGCAAAAACTGTTTCTGCGCAGGTTGCTCTACAATACCTACGCTGTTGATCATATTGATAAATGGCGCGGCACTGCCGTCCATGATAGGCACCTCTTCAGACGATAACTCTATGAGCAGGTTGTCGATCCCCAACCCCCAGAGCGCCGACATTACGTGCTCAACCGTGGCCACTTGAATCGAACCGTCCGCGATGCTCGTGGATAAGGTTGTGTCCGCAACATAATCCGCGAGCGCGGGCACTTGGTTATGCACCGTATTCAAATCCGAACGCACAAAGGTAATACCTGTGTTTGCTTCTGCAGGCCGCAGAGTCATGCGTACCTTTTCGCCCGAATGGACGCCAATACCTATGGCGTGAACAGACTGTTTAATCGTGCGCTGTTTCAGCATGAGAAGCTTAACCTTGATCGAGTGAACGACCCAATTCTGAAAAAATAATGGAGGAAAACCTCCGAAGGCGCGCAGTGTATAGCGTGTTGAAAAAAAAATGAAGGAAAAGTGGAGGTAAAAATGGATAAAAATGAAACTGAGTGCTACAAGATGTTTCAATTTTTGGTCAAAAAACCATTCGGGGAGCGGACTAAGTCAACCAATCCGGCGTCAATGACCGATAATAGGGCGACCTGTGGATCAAAACGCTTAATCATGTGCTCCTACCGGCCTGCTCTTTTTTGCTAAATTAGCGCTATGCCGAACAAAACACGAAAACTAAAACTCGTTGCCGTGGCGCCAATGATGGCGTGGACAGATCGCCACTGCCGCCACCTGCATCGGCTGTACAGCCCCAGCGCTCTGCTCTTCAGCGAGATGATCACGACTGGTGCGCTTATTTATGGCAAGCAGACCCATCAGCTTGACTTTGATGCCAGTCAGCACCCCGTTGCTGTCCAGCTTGGCGGCAACGACCCTCATGATCTGGCCCGCTGCGCACGACTGGCAGAGCAATGGGGATACGACGAGATCAATCTTAACGTCGGCTGCCCTTCGGACCGAGTGCAGCGAGGCACATTCGGCGCATGCCTGATGCAAAGCCCGACGCTGGTTGCAGATTGCATCAAGTCCATGGGAGATGCGGTCGCAATCCCTATTACAGTAAAGTGTCGAACGGGGATCGAGTTCAGCGGCGATGAGGATCGCTATAAGAGCGCCGATTTCTTATTGGAATTCGTCAATGCTGTCCACGATGCGGGCTGCCAACGACTCTATTTACACGCGCGAAACGCCATACTGGGCGGCTTAACGCCTGCGCAAAATAGACACGTGCCCCCTTTACGGCCCGAGCGCGGAAAACTCATAAAGTCGCAATTCCCCAACCTCGAATTAATTATGAACGGTGGTATCGACACTTATGAAAAAGCCCTTGAACTGTTGCAATGGGCCGACGGCATTATGATTGGGCGCAGCGCATATCACAGCCCCCTGTTGCTCAGCCAGTTGCATACGCACTTGCTCGATCCGTCGTTTGCAGTTGACGAAGGCGAGTTGTTAGCGCGTTACAAACGCTACGTGCAATTACAATTACAACAAGGTGAGCGCCTCCAGCCATTGCTGCGACACCTACTGCATAGCTTTAATGGCCGCCCTGGGGCGCGCCGCTTTCGGCGAACGCTCAGTGATCACCAACGACTAAAACAGGGTGACGCCTCGCTCCTCGACGATGCACTTTCCCACGTATTTGGAGCCGCCGCCTGATGCTTAAAAAACTCACCGATCTTTTCCGACGAGATGCCGACGCCGCCAAAGCAGAGACACCGTTTGACGCGCCGTTGGCAGCGGCCGCATTGATGCTCGAGGTCACTTGGGCCGATCATGAAACCGACAGCTCGGAAATCAGACACAGCACCGCACTACTGGAACAACTCTTCAATTTAGATGCAGCAGTAGCCGCACAACTTGTTGACGACGCCCAAGACCGGCTACAACACAACGTCGGTGTCCAAACCTACACCCGCTACCTGAACGAGGCACTCAACGAAGCCGAGAAATTCGAAGTCATCGTGGCGCTTTGGCAGGTGGCAGCAGTCAGCAATGGCATCGATCGTTTTGAGGAGCATACGATTCGACGGATTGCCGATCTTTTGTACTTATCGCACGACCGTTTTATTGAGGCCAAATTGCGCGCACGCAAGCACTCGTAATTGCGCTCGTATTAGGTATCTCGCTCTAACGCCTCGACCAAATTCTTAAACGCTGAGTGGTTGTTGTCGTTGAGCGACATAAGTACTTTGTGGGCCTCGATTACGCGTTCGCGTGTTTCACGCTCGACCACTTCGGGAATGTTTACCAACTCGAAGTCTCGCACATTCGCCTCCGCCACGATCGCAAACACATCATCAAAACCCATATTCAACAGTACGCGCTCAACATCCTGAGAACGACAAATCAGGGTTGGGATTTTTTCCTGTAAACGCTGCACCGCCAGAGATAACCGCGCCAGACAACCAAGCGCCGTGCTGTCAATGGCTAGGGTTTCCGCCAGATCAACAATGACGCCACGAAAATCAGAAGCGTCGAGCATACGCTGACAAAACGCTTCCAAAGATCCGCACAGACCAACTCGAATATCGCCATTGAATTTCAAAACATAGGTGCCGTCACTCTCACCTACCATTATGTTCCCGCTCATCTAATTCAATCTCTCCACGACCAGAAGGCTGACATCATCTTCGCCACTAACGTTCGCCGTAACGTAGGACCATAACCCCTCGATATCATCGGCGCTGGCCGCCTGATTCTTGAGCGCTTGCTCACGGGTGGCCAGATCCGAGGCCTGATACTGCTCTAAAACGCCATCTGAAAAAACCACAACGCTGTCGCCCGCACTGAGCTGTGCCTCAGCGGATTCATAGCTCGCGTCGGCAAATAGGCCCAGTGGTTTGCCACGCTGTTCGAGACTGGTCACCTCACCCGCATCAGAGACTCGCAAACTCGGCGGGAAATGCGCGGCCGACGCGTAGTGCAAATTGTGGGTCTGCAAGTCGATAACGGCGAGGAACATGGCGACGTGGAGGTCAACGGACTGCTCCATAATCCTGCCGTTAATCCACTCGAGCATCTGGCCGGGTGTTCGAAACCGCGGGCGCCCATAACGTTGCTGTAGGCGCCAGGAGATATTTTTTAGTGCCACAGTCAACAAGGCGGGAGATGTTCCGTGGCCGGCAACATCTGCCATAAAAAAAATCAGATGGCGCGAACCGACAGCGAAGTAGTCAACAAAATCGCCGCTCAACATCCCGGCCGGCAACATGCGAAGGGAAAATCTATAGTCGCTGAGTATTACCCCATCTTGCGGCCACATATTTTGCTGAATCGAGCGCGCCATTTGAATATCGCGTTGCAGGTCAGCGGAGATTGCAGCGCCGTTTTCATTCGGCTGTTGCATCAGCTGCAGCCGCGTAACCCAATCGCTTGCCGGTTCTGATGCAAGCCATAAATCTCTTACACCTATGCGCATGAGTCGCAGAATGTCGACGCTTGCCGGCAATTCCCGCGCCCAAAAAATGGCGAGTAAACGCGAATTCCACTCCATACATCGACGCAGCTCGTTTTCGTTATTGCACACCAGAAACGGCCTTTGATCGAACACGAGCGCGTCATACCGTGAGCGCAAATGCGGCAAGCTTCGAAACACCGATACGTTTACATCGCCCAACGCCGCATCGATCGTCGCGCCGAACGAAGCGTCACTGTCTAAGACGAGCACATCCATGGTTAAACTAAGCGCCAGCTCCCACGGGGTTTTCAAACATTGGAGTTTTCATTTGAGGCGCGACCGTACTCCTGTTCAGCCTCTGTCACAAGTAACCTGCCACCGCTCAGGCCAGACCAACACTACGTTCCTCAGACAGCAAGCGCTCGTGCATGCGCTTAATGCTGACTTTCCACTGCCGCGGGTCCGCTTTAGCGCCCTCGACGCGCTGTCGCGTAAGCGCCTCGTTGAAAGTCTTGAGACGTAATTCTTCCAGCAAAAATCGCACTTCCTGTAACGCCTGGGCGTCTACCAACTCACTTAATTGAAGAGCGTCAAAACGTGCTTGCAGCGGTCGCAATTGTTCGAGCGAGCCAACATCCCTAGGCACATGCCCCACCAAATTTTGCACGCGGCCAACAATACCGCCGACGTAGCGCGGTAATAAAGGCAGCCAGACAAAGGGGGTTTGTTCGAGTACATTGCTCGGAATCAGACGCTGCAGATGCGCCATGATGTCCTGCTTACTAGGGGCATAGGCAGAGGAACTGAGGCCGTCGAGTTGTGTCATTACCTGAAAACGTAACTTATAGCTGCAACGAACCAGATCTACCGTAGCGGTAAATATATCCGCCAGATCACCACGCCGGGAATGCGCCCGTTCAGCGAATTGATCCGCGTTTCGTGGCAATTCGCGACCCTCAAAATAGCAGTACCAGATCACGTTAA
Source organism: Gammaproteobacteria bacterium UBA2955 (assembly GCA_002348825.1). Taxonomy (GTDB): domain Bacteria; phylum Pseudomonadota; class Gammaproteobacteria; order Pseudomonadales; family Azotimanducaceae; genus UBA4421. The sequence goes on along the minus strand of DEBN01000145.1, from coordinate 1,504 downwards.
GCATCAGTTGGTCCGACAGCTCCTGAGCACTACCAAGCGCCGAAAAGTACAGTCCTAGCTCCTTTTCCTTGGTCAATTCCCGACGGAAATAACTGCCAGCTTTGCCCAAGTTCTGCAGCATAAGTCGCGCATAGCCCAGCCGATTGGCGCGATCGCGCTGCGCAGGACTGGCGAAGAGTTGCAGGTCGACATGCGTACCTGCATCGAACACACCTGGATAGACAATGACTGGAGCCTGACGAGTTCCAGCAACGACTTGCTCGGGCATCTCCTCGTCGGGTAACGCAACGATTTGGTGCTGCACAAACGCCTCGCTAACCGCATCCCCAGCGGTTTGTGATTGCGCCGATTGCCGGGCGCGCAGGCTCTGCTGCAACCCCGCAAAATCGCGCCCGGAAGCAATGGTTTCGCCCTCAGCCCCAATAATTCGGCAGAAAAAACATAAGTGTTCTGAGAGGCGCTGACGGTCCCAGTCAGATGCGTCAACACGCAGTCGATACAGATCCTCTAACAAACCAGCGAGTACCGCCAAAAACTGCCCCTGACGATATACCTCTGGCTTAAGTAGGCGCAGGCAGAG
>DEBN01000145.1:0-534 GCA_002348825.1 Gammaproteobacteria bacterium UBA2955 | reverse complement strand
GTTCGCAACCACTGCTCGACCAGCGCCGGCAGCATCCCGGGCACAGACCAATTGAACAACTCCGCGCTCAGATTCGGCAGTAGACCGACAGGAATATCGACGCTGATGCCATCATCATCCGTACCGGGGGCAAATCGGTAGTGCAGCGGCAACCTCACTCCTAAAACCTCCAGATGATTCGGAAAGTCCTCCTCCTGCAGTGCCGGTGTCTGGTTTTTCAACAGCCACTGTTCGTCGAAGTGCAGACCCTCCAGCTCTGCAGCTGACAGACCGCGCAGCCAGTGCTTAAGATCTGCCACACGACACAGTTCAGTCGGCAACCGCTCAGCGTAAAATTGATACATTACATCGTCATCAATCATCAGATCGCGACGCCTACCTTTGGCTTCTTGATCTTGCACCCAGGCCATACGCTCGAGATTGTGCGCTAGGAATTCCGGCGGCTGATGCACCGCTCCATGCACTAAGGCCTCGCGCAAAAACAAGTCCCGGCAAAGCGCCGCATCCACTGGCGCATAGCTGCGTGCCCGCCGC
>DEBN01000080.1 GCA_002348825.1 Gammaproteobacteria bacterium UBA2955 | reverse complement strand
GATGTGTTCCGAGCCAAGAAATCTGTATAAGCGCGCAAGCCAGGACCATTACCTACCACGTCGAAAGCGCGCTGAATAAGCGCTTCGGCAGCAGTAGTTTCGAGCGAAAAAGTCTCCATTAGATGTTCAATAGAAACGGCAATTTCTGCTTCATCGACCCGGCCGTCAGCCCGAGCAATCTCCATAAACAACACCGCAGTGGTTAAAGGCAAATTCAAATAACCGCCTTGATCGCGAAACAACGCCTCGATGTATTGCAGTTTCGACACCACCTGAGCAGAAACTAATTCTTTATACGGAACCTCCAGCAATTGCGCGATTTCCTGAATATCGTGCTCCTCAAATTTGTCGGCGCGACCGTCTGCGTGGGCGATATGCCAAAGCTGCTTAATAAAGCTAATGCGCGTCTCGAGCGTCATTTCTTTTTTCAACTCATCGGTCAGGGTTCGCAGCCCAATAGGCCGGGTTTGCAGTTCTTGAGCTTCAGAAACTAGGGCTATGGCCTCAGATTCTGTTACGCGGGTCACTTCTTGTACCGCAGATAACGTGCGTTTGAGCTCGGCATCCTCTAAGTGCTCGTCCGATGCGACCACTTGCACCATTAGCCCAGCGACAGCCAAGGGTAAGGTCAATTTGAGCTCGTCTGGATCAGAATCGTTCATGAGAAAAAATTCAAAACTACGAAGGAGAGAAGGCTACCGGAAAAGCCAACCGACTGGTGAATTAAACGCAGTCGATAATCACTGCTTGCACCCTCTGGTGGGCGAAATGCCTCGGCTTACCAGCATCCAGAGCCGAATACCGACACCCATGCAAATGCTTAAGCGAGAGTGAAGGACCAGGTGTAGCGTTTTCCTGTTAACTGGTACTCAGGTTTTGTACTCGGCGTCCAGGAATCGTCGCCACCCACGCCCATATGATAGCCATCGAGATAAACGTACAGGCCCTCCTCCGTCGTCAGCTCATGCTCGTGTGCTGCTGACATCAATTGCTCTTGACCATATTCACTCACCCCAAAGTGAAAACGGCCTGAAACCGAGATGGGTCCTAAATTTAAAAGGCTGACGTCACAACGCAATCCGTTTTCGCTAGGAAAAATATAGGGCGTATGCATCTCACTTAATGATGCTCGCCAATACCCTTTGTCTGCGCTGGCGATTCGATCGGGATAGTTTTCGTGAGGACCACGACCAAACCAGGACAGGTCGTCGACAGCTCGGCACAAACGCAGGCTCACACCCACCCGTGGCAACGGCGGCATCTCGTCCTCCACCTCTACATCGATTTTGATCACAGCTTGCCCGTCATCAGTGAAACGCCAGTGCCAACGGCTTTTTAGCCGCAGTTGGGCATCCGAGTAATAGGCGTGCTCGGTAACCACGGTCTTCGCCTCGGGGTCGCAGGCGACATGCACGCAGCGATGCTCGAGCAAGAACAGACCCGCACGCTGCCAGCGCGCAAGCCAGGACTGCGGATCCAAACGTCCGACTTCGCTTACGCCGATGTCATTGTCCAGGGGTGCGCGAAGGAAATTATCAACGAGCGCTGAATCAAGTAGCTCCCGACCCGATTTGCGCCAATTTGTGAGGCGCCCGCTGCGCCGATTAATACACCACTGTGTGTTGCCTGCAGTAATTTCATACATTTCTGTCGTCGCCATGAACGACACATCGGCAGTGGTCGAGTGCGCCTCGTGGCGTACCTCTGCACCGATTTCAAACTGCCAACGCGCCACCTCGTGATCTGCAGCAGACCAGGCGGTTGCGCGTATTTGCTGAATCCAAACATTCAGCCAACACTGCCGTGTGGGCTTGCAAACGGCCTCGGGCAAAGGCACCTCGATGCTTTGCATGGGATCAAGATGGAGTTCCGATGTCCCGCTGGCGAGCACAGTGTTTGCGTCTACCAGTTGCCAATGCAACAGTTCGTTGTCACAGCGGCGAAAAAGATACTCGCTAACGACTCTCAGCAACTGGTGGTCGAGCGTGGCGATAAAGGGCTGCTGACAACGTTTCGCCTCATAGAGCGTTGGATGCGGGCTGCGATCGGGGAATACCAAGCCGTTAATACAGAACTGCCGGTCGTTGATTTGGTCGCCGAAATCACCGCCGTAAGCCCAGAAGCGCACGCCGTTATCACCGGTTTTTTCCAGGCCTTGGTCAACCCAATCCCAAATAAAACCACCCTGCAAGCGTGGATTTTCTCTAAACACCTTCCAGTAATCGGCAAAGTTACCGAGACTATTCCCCATAGCGTGGGCATATTCGCAAAGAATCACAGGGCGCCCTTCACCCTCGACGTTCAGCCAGTTTAACAACGATCGCTTTGGCCCCAGATCTTCCCCTTGCTGCATGTCCATGTGGGTTCGAGCGTACATTGGACAGATAATGTCGGTGACAGGCGTATCGGCACCGCCACCTTCATATTGCACAGGACGACTGGGGTCGACTTTGCGCACCCAATGATACATCGCATCGTGAGCCGCGCCGTAACCGGACTCATTACCCAGTGACCACAAAATTATACTGGGGTGGTTAAAGTCTCGAGATACCATGCGCACCATCCGCTCGAGAAAAGCGCCTGACCATGCTGGGCTGTCTGCGAGACGACCCATCGGCGTGACACCATGGGTCTCGATGTTGGCTTCGTCCACGACATACAGGCCAAGCTGATCACATAATCGATAAAACCCGCTTTGATGGGGATAATGCGAACAACGCACCGCATTAAAATTATTTTGTTTCATCAATTGCAGATCGCGGGCAACCTGCTCGAGCGTTTCGTGGTGCCCCGTACGCGGATCGTGCTCATGTTTATTGACGCCGCGAACTAATAACGGTTGTCCGTTAACGCAAAGTTGCCCGGAGATGATCTCAACTTTACGGAATCCCACATCGCACGCTTCGCACTCTATTAGCGACCCGTCAGCGTCCAATAAACTTAGGGTCAGCCGGTAAAGATTCGGGCACTCGGCACTCCACTGCTTCGGTGCATGCACCGGTAGCGACAGCAGACTGCGGTCTGCATATCCGCCTTTTTCATCAATCTGACGGGTACCGAGCGGGTGGACCTCCTGCAATATTGGTTCGCTTACCGAGGCGTCTTGGCAATACAGCTTTACAGCAATCTGACAACCTTGCCCATGCTCAACATCGATTTGCAGATCTAAGCGCCCATCCAGATAGCGAGCATCTAATCCTGCTGTAACGCGCAGATCGACAATTCTCGAAGGAGGTTTGGCAAGCAAGGTAACCGAGCGGTAGATGCCGCTCAGGTTCCACATGTCCTGCCCTTCGAGATAGCTGCCGTCACAAAAGCGCATGACCAAAACACTTAATACGTTTTCACCCTGGCGCAGATACTCGGTTAAATCAAATTCAGCGGGCAAGCGACTGTCCTGTGAAAAGCCGACCCAATGCTCGTTGCACCAGAGGTGGAAGGCGCTGTCGACCCCCTCAAAAATCACCCGTATCTGCTGTTCTGCGGGCCAATCCCGAGGCAAAGAAAACACTCGCTGGTAACAGCCAACCGGGTTTTCATCTGGAACAACGGGCGGCCGCCGAGGGAATGGGTATCGCACATTGGTATAAATCGGATGGTCGTACCCTTGCAACTGCCAATGCCCCGGGACAACGATGCTTTGCATGTCCGGACATTCGTCCGGCCAGGTTTCTGGCACCGCCTCTACGCTACCAAATAAGCTAAAACGCCAAGCTTCTTCTGCAGTGCCGTCCAGGCAGAGCACTGCACTACTCTGGCGATCGGCTCGTGCGTCACTCTCGCTGCGCCAACTCATCAACGGCGTATGCGCGGGCATCCTATGTTGCGAGGTGATCTCTGGCGTTTGCCACGCTCTCTGACCTTTAAAGTCTATGTTAATGACAGTTTTCTCACTCTATTTGCCTGACTCTAGGTTAGTCTTTGGAATCTGGGGCGCACTAAATCGCACCCACAAACCATAGCGAACAAGAGGTTAACAGATGGAAGGGTCGGCGAATTACCCAAGCTTGCGCAAAAAATGCGTCTTTATCACGGGTGGTGCCACGGGTATCGGTGCCGCCCTCGTTCAGGCCTTCGCGCAACAGGGCTCAAAGGTCGCTTTTGTGGATACCGATGCCGACTCTGCAACTGATTTAATCGCTACTCTCGACGTGGAGCACGCAGCAGCATGTTGGTTTCAAAAAGTGGATGTAACAGACTCTCGCGCACTGCAAACAGCAGTTGCGGACGCCGACGCGGCACTCGGACCGTTAAATATCTGCATTAATAACGCAGCCAATGACATGCGCCAAAAGCCAGCGGAGGTGACCCCGCAAAGCTGGCGTGATTGTATGGCGATTAATCTGGATGCAGCTTTCTTTGCGGCTCAGGCGGCGGCCCGCCTGATGGCTGAGCGGGAGGGCGGCTCGATTATTAATTTCAGCTCTATTAATGCTCTGCTGGGGCCTCGAAACATGCCGGGCTATGTCACAGCAAAAGCCGGTATCGTCGGGATGACAAAAGCCCTAGCCCGAGACTACGGTGCAGACGACGTGCGCGTGAACGCGATACTTCCTGGCTGGGTAGCCACCGAGCGGCAATTGCAGACATGGCTTACACCCGATGAAGAGGCCCATTGGATGCAACAAGTCGCGCTACAGACAAGGCTGTTGCCTGAAGATGTGGCCAACCTCGCGCTTTTTCTGGCAGCAGCAGAGAGCAAAATGATTACCGGGCAGAGTTTTATTATCGACGCTGGGCGCACTTAAGTGGCCGCATCAATTCTCGCGTCAAATTTTAATTACTCGCTATCGATCAGCGCTTGCGGTGCCAGCCGCCCTGAGTGCGGACGGTTATAAGAATCAACCAGTAGCATCAACCAACGGCCTGCCCCGACGCGAAATTACCCTGTGGCAAATCAAATGCGCTCGCTGGCTGCAAAACCACGTCGATGAATCCTGAACTCGGCAAATACCTGACCAGTCACAGCCTCCACCATTCGCTCTTAAAAGCGAACCGCTCGCTCTACGACTTAACTCGAATCAATCCACCTACCCTTTTGCGGGCATTGGCGTGCTATTCCTAACTCAATTCTATGGCGTACTTGAAAGCTGGGCGGTCAGCAATGCGCTTAACGTAACCTTGCAGGTTGGGCATCGCTTCGGAGACACAGCCCAATCGATTGCTCATAAAGCAGGCGTGCCCGAGCATGATATCCGCACCGGAGAAGTCGCCAATCAGATATTCCTTACCCGCTAATGCCCCTTCAACGGGTTCCAGCGCTTTTGTTAACAAGCGTTGCGCCTGACCCAGCGCAGTTTCGTCACGACGATCAGGAGGTAACAGCACCGTTTGCACAACTATGGTGTTCACTGGAGGCATCACCATACCCTCGCAATAGTGGAACCACTGTAAGTAGTTAGGAAACAAGGGCGAGTCCGCTGCAGGTTTAAGTCCACCGTTCTGATGGCGCTCAAATATATAATCGACAATCGCTCCTGATTCGAAGAGCGTGATGTCCCCATCCTCCAAGACCGGCACGCGCCCTAGAGGATGACGCGCGCGGTGCTCGTCAGACTTCAGGTCTTTGGGGCTAAACGCCATTTTATTTATCTCGTAAGGCATGCCTAGCTCTTCGAGCAACCAAACGATGCGCCCCGCTCGCGAATTCGGCGCAAAATGCAGTTTCAACATACCTTCCTCCAAATAGTATTTAACGCAGGGAAAGTAGCCGCCAAACCGTCACTTTTCAAGATTGACACAAACGGTGTACCGCCATAGTTGACACGCAGCCACTAAGGCCGCATAAACTTTGCATGCGCGTCGTTTCCTGGAACATGCAAAACAATCCGGCAGCCTGGCCCTATTTGGCGGGTTTCCTGCGCGCGGATTTTGCATTTGTCCAAGATCCTGCGCCCCTGCCAGACCACGTTAACGGCCTGCTGATTCACTCGGCACAGCATCACGGGAAACAAAGCGTGCTCTTTGCCAGCGGTACCAATGGCTACCGCTTGCGCTCCACAATGTCGCTAACGTCTGGTGGCGTGGTCGCCAGCTTCAGCAAACCGGGGCTGGATGATTTGCACCTGCTCGATGTTCATCCATGGACCTCGGTCACCATGGATTCCGCAATGGAGATGGTGCAGGAACTGGGTCGAGCAAGCAGCTTCTTCGCGAAAAAACTGCCTAAGCAGGTGATTTTTGCAGGCCACCTCGCGGATAATGCGCCGAGCGCTCAAAAACGTCAGCGCGGATTCATACGCACTTGGAGCAAACCTTCCGAAGATCAGTTCAAACCCCTGGCAAAAGCCGGTTTGCGGGACTGCGCAAATAAGTTTTCCTCGCCGTTGCTCGCCACCAATAGGAGCCATTCATCCGAATATGCTGAGAGCCACCCGTTCTTCTGGGCCAGCAAAGACGCTTATGACAGCCTGCGCCAACTTAACGTTTTTCTGGACGATCAAATTATGGCGTTCGGCAGCTTCAATCCGATAGTGGCTGACTACGCGCTCTGAACTAAATCTGTTGCGAGCACTTGGGTCAGCTAATCGGGAAACAGCAGTTATTTAATCCTTAGCCACGGGGACCCCGTCGCTTTTTACCCAGAGCCCATTTAATTAAGCGTGAAAACAAAAACAGAAATATCAGGAACAGCGGCCAAAACAGATAGGGGTCGCGACTTGGCGGCAATAACCAGCTGAACAGCAAAAAACCAGCGACGAACCCCAATATTGAGCCAAAGAAAATCGCGAGATCAAGGAATAACGCTGAGAATGAATTATCTTTCACCGCAGCAGCGTATCGAAATTACGATCAATTCTATGTATGCACACACGGGACCTCTCTATGAATATATGGGTTGACGCAGATGCTTGCCCAAAGGCGATTAAAACAATCATCTGCAAAGCTGCCGAGCGTAAGAGAATACCTACCGTTTTCGTCGCTAATCATTTCGTAAGCGTGCCGCCTTCAACAGTTATTTCAAGCGTGCAGGTCGCCCAAGGATTTGATGTGGCCGACGACACCATCATTGCACGCATGCAAAAACATGACCTAGTCATAACCGCCGACATACCACTCGCGGCAGCGGTTATCGACAACGATGGGATAGCCCTGAATCCCCGAGGCACGCTCTACGATAAGGAAAACATCAAAGAGGCATTACGCCGACGAGCCAACGCCGAATACAGGCGTGACCTAGGTCAGCCGAGCGGAGGCCCACCCGCCCTCGACAAAAAAATCGTACAAAAATTTGCCAACGGGCTCGACCGCATTCTCGCGAGAGTACCTTCGAAACCCTGAATTAAGCGCCGCTGCGCATGGCATACAAAACTCGCCCACGCGCGCACAGCACCCCCTCGTCGTTCACCACACTCACCTCAACAGTGCACAGCTGACGCCCGCGTTTAATTACGCTGGCTTCAGCGTCCACCCAGGTGCCGTGAGCCTGGCGTAGATAGGTCACCGCCATATCCGCAGTCCCCGCAGGGGCGCCGGAATCCGGCAAATCGCTGAAAACCGCCACAACTGCCGCCATATCGATCATGGTGGCGATGACGCCACCGTGCACGCTGCCGCCGATACCCGTGGGCGTAGACGCATTTCGCTGCAAACGCAGGCGCCCGTAATCGATGCGCTGTTCGGCCACTTGCAGGCCAAGGTAGCGGTGGAACGCATTGTCATTAAAGCCTTGAACAAAGCCTTCGGGATTCGCCTTTGCATCTGTACCTAACATGCCACACTCCCCCTACTACAAAAACAATTCTCGAAACAAAATGTGCCCTAGCCATGGCATTCAACCTTTGCCGTAGCTAGAATGCGCCCTCGCGAGGGCTGGGTGGCAGAGTGGCTATGCAGCGGACTGCAACTCCGTTAACGCCGGTTCGATTCCGGCCTCAGCCTCCATCTCCCGCTATCGGCTGCGCTCATCTGACGCCCTTGCGCCCTTTGCTGTTTCAATACCTTGCTTCAGGGTCGGCCAAGCCGCTTGCAGATAAAGAGACATAGACCAAAGCGTCATAAGTGCCGCGACGTACAATAAGCTGTACCCCATAAACACGATCACAGAGGTAGATTCGGGAGGTATAGCTAACAACACGGCAATTGCTACCATTTGCAAGGTCGTTTTGACCTTACCAAGGACGCTGACGGCCACGGTAACGGAGCTGTTCATTTCCGCCATCCATTCACGCAGCGCACTGATCATAATTTCTCGTCCAACGATAATCAGCCCCGGCAACGTCAGCCAAATTGTTGAGTGCTCGGCCATCAGAACTACCAAGGCAGACACAACGATCAACTTATCGGCCACGGGATCCAGGAATGCACCGAACGGAGTAGTTTGATTTAAGCGTCGAGCCAAATACCCATCGAGCCAATCTGTGGCTGCCGCGAGGGCGAAAAGAATCGCCGCGGAAACATATGTGGCGCTACCCGGCAAGAGGTAAATCAGCACAAAAATAGGTACCAATAAGATACGCGCCAAGGTAATTATATTTGGTAGATTCACTCTTTCCCTGTCTCAATGAAAGTGCTTATAAATTTCAGACGCGATCGAGTTGCTTATGCCTTTGACCTTGCAAAGCTCCTCAATGCTCGCTCCTTTGATAGCGCCAATACTGCCAAAGTGCAGCAGCAGTTGGCGACGTTTTTTTGCACCCACTCCTGCCACGCCCTCCAGCTGGGATTGATTGCGCGCTTTGGCCCGACGCTGCCGATGACCGGTGATTGCAAATCGATGTGCTTCGTCGCGAATATGCTGCAAGAGATGCGCAGCGGGAGAACGTCCGTCAATAGGGACAGCCGTTGTCCCCAAAAAAAACCGTTCCAGACCGGACTTTCTGTCGGGACCTTTGGCAATGCCTAACACATTAATTTCTTGATCCAGGTCTAATGTGGCCAGCACCTGCAGAGCTCGTCTAACCTGCCCCATGCCACCATCGATCACTAAAAGATCTGGAAGTTGCGCCTGGCTATCTTTCAATCGTTCATACCGACGGGTGAGTGCCTGTTCCATGGCGGCGTAATCATCGCCACCGATAACGCCTTCTATATTAAAACGCCGATAGTCGGAACTCAGGGGCCCACTGTCGTCAAATACTACACAGGAGGCTACCGTCGCCTCTCCCATGGTATGACTGATATCAAAACACTCGAGCCGTTGCGGACTATGAGGTAACGAAAGCACACTTTGGAGATCGCCAAATCGAGCTTTCATTTGGCTTCGAGCCGCGACCCTTGCCTGCAAATTCACCGCGGCATTGTCGGCCGCCAGCGCCAACCATCGCGCGCGTTGGCCGCGGAATGCTTTCGACAGCTGGATTTTGCGTTCTGCGCGTTGCTCTAAAGCTTTGCATAAAATATCGAATTCGGCGCTGTGATCGGAAACAATTATGGTTTGAGGCAGTTCGTACTGCTCGCCGCCCAAGTAATATTGCGATAAAAAGGCCTGTAGCAGCGCCGCCGTATCGAGTCCCAGATCGTTGCTAATGTGGTGGCTCTTCTGGCCCAGCAACTGCCCGTTTCGAACAAACAGCACTTGAATGCAACAGCGACCGGCATCTTCCGCAAGCGCGAAAACATCCACGTCACCTTTTTCTCCGTGAACGTACTGGCGCTCCTGAATTCTGCGCAAATGACTGATCTGATCGCGATACTGAGCCGCCTTCTCGTAATCCATCCGCCCCGAGGATTGCTCCATCTTGTCCTGGAAGACCTTCATTACATTAGCGCTCTTGCCCTGTAAGAACAGAGCGGCTAGGTCCACATCCTGTTGATAATCTGCGGCAGAAATTTTACCCACGCACGGCGCACTGCAGCGCTGGATTTGGTACTGCAAACATGGCCTGGAACGGTTGCGAAAAAAATTATCATCGCACTGGCGCACGCGAAAAAGCTTCTGCAGCAGATTTAGGCTGTCCCTTACCGAGGAAGCTGACGGATACGGACCAAAGTACTGGCCGGTTTTACCTTTGCTGCCTCTGTGAAAGCGAAGTTGCGGAAACTCATGATCCGCGGAAATATGCACAAATGGATAAGACTTATCGTCTCGAAGTGTGATGTTGTATGGAGGTCGCTGAGCCTTTATCAGATTTTGTTCCAACAGCAACGCCTCGGTCTCGCTGGCGGTAACGGTGATCTCGATACTTTCGATTTTAGCGACCATTGCCATGGTCTTGGTCTGCAAACCTTTAGCGCGGAAATAGCTGGTCACTCGATTCCGCAGGTTTTTCGCCTTACCGACGTACAGGGTTTTACCTGCAGCATCGTGCATACGATAAACCCCTGGTTTCGTCGTCAAGTTTTTGAGGAATTCTTCGGAGTCAAATGCCATGGTTCCGGAGCCAGCGCCTTCGGTGGCTAGATTAACGTAACCACGCTGGGATTTCTCAGCGCCCGGCCACTGCACTGGTAAATACTTAATGCAGTCTGACTTAAGGCTCTAATTTCTTCGATTCAACAGAGGTCCCAAATCGTTCCCACTAACTCGGCAGCCAAAGACGCTGCAACTTGTCGAATTTAATCTTTGACCCAACAAATCAACCGTCATTCAGAGTCGCTTACAAGGAAAACCTTATCTTCCTCAGCAACGGCCATAGTTGGAGTATTTTTGAGCGGACGCCGCCGTCGCGATACTTCCTCGGTATCGAAACCCGGTGTTGGAATGCCGTTCTTCACGGCAAACAAAACAAGTTCAACGTTACTCTTTACATCCAGCTTTTCGAACAAGCGATAACGATAACTGTTCACCGTTTTCGGCGACAAATGCAGCGACCTTGCGATCTCGTTAACCTTCTGGCAATCCAACAGCATTAGTAAAACTTGAAATTCGCGCCGCGTAAGTTTGGCAATAAGATTGCTTTCGCTGTATCCCAGCGAGGCGTTTAAGATGCGTTGGGCGATGAACTCGGAAACATAACGCTGACCAGCGAAGACCTTACGAATGGCGTGGCCAAGTTCCTCTGAGGAAACACCCTTTGTTAGAAAGGATTTTGCCCCCGCCTGGAGCATCTGTGTTGGCATCACCGCTTTTGTCACGCTGCCAAGAACAATTGTCTCGGTTCTTAAATCCGCGGCCGCAATTCGCTGCAGCACTTCCAGACCGCCGAACCCTGGCAACAGCATATCCATCAACAAAACGTGTGGCTGATGCTCTTTAACCAGCTTAATAGCGCTCTCGCCGGTTGCGCTAACGCCCACCACCTCACAACCTTTCAACCCGTTGACAAGTGTCGCCAGGCTTTCCCGAATCAGCCGCTGACCCTCGGCTATCGCCACCTTAATCATAGCCCACCCTATGTTGCACTCAGAGGCCAAAGCTAGATATAAAGCGCCGCTTTAACAACCCGTTAGGGCAAAAACTCACGGCATTTTCAGCACTTTTTTTCAGAAGTGTAGACCAGTTCCGTTTTTCAGCCCGTGAACGCCTGAATACCGGTCTGCGCTCGACCCAGAATCAGCGCGTGCACATCGTGTGTGCCCTCGTAGGTATTAACCGTTTCTAGGTTCATCAAATGGCGCATAACCGGATATTCATCGGAAATACCGTTGCCACCGTGCATATCACGAGCAACCCGAGCAATTTCTAAGGCCTTTCCACAATTGTTGCGTTTCATCAGCGAAATATTTTCTATCGGCAACGTACCGTCGTCGAACATTCTGCCCATGCGTAAGCACCCTTGGAGCCCAAGGGAGATTTCTGTTTGCATATCGGCCAGTTTCTTCTGCACAAGTTGATTTGCAGCCAAGGGCCGACCGAACTGTTGGCGATCTAATGTGTAACTGCGCGCAGCATGCCAACACGCCTCTGCAGCGCCCATAGCGCCCCACGCAATACCGTAACGAGCCCGATTCAAACAGCCAAAGGGGCCAGCTAAACCGCGTACGTTGGGTAAAAGATT
>DEBN01000154.1 GCA_002348825.1 Gammaproteobacteria bacterium UBA2955 | reverse complement strand
ATCGGTTATCTGCTCGGTGAACCGCTGCAAGACTGGTTGCCGCAAGACGTCACCCGCATCGTCGATCTCTGCGCGGGGGTCGGTTGCTTGGGTATCTTGGCGGCCCAGCGTTACCCGCTGTCCAGAGTGACGCTCGTTGAACTCGACCTGCAGGCCACAGTGCTTGCCCGCAAAAACGTGGCCTTCCACAACCTAGACGCGCGCGTTGAAGTGATTCAAGGCGATGCCTGCCAATGGCTTGCTAGCGAAACAAATCAGTGGGATTTAATTCTGACGAATCCGCCCTATGTGAATGCTGCGGACATGCAAACCCTGCCAGAAGAATATCGGCACGAACCCGCGCAGGGGCTAACCGCGGGCGAAGACGGGCTTGCCTTGGTAGATGCGTTTATGCCGCAGCTGTCCGCGCGCCTCAAGCCGACTGGCGTGTTCCTCTGCGAGGTCGGTGCCAGCGCCATAGCCATGCAGCACAAGTACCCCGATCTGCCAATTGAATGGCTTGAACTGCCGGAAGGTGGGGAAGGGGTGTTCTGTCTTTCCGCCGAAAATTTTCAAACGCGCTTTCGAACCTTTTAACCTTTCAGTTCATTATCACGGCGACGTTACATGTGGCTCCACCGATTCACATAATGCGGATTGTTAGAGCGACCGCGACTGCTTCACGCTTGGATCCAGCTCATACTAAAGACGAACTTTGGTTGCCGACAAAGCAGGCTTGGTTCGCCGGCAGAACTAAGTGGTTTTTTCGTAAAATTGCCTCTGGGCGCCCGATGCGCTTGCATGCAATCTGAACTAGTCGACAAGGCTTTCCCATTACTGCTGAAGGTTTATTGGCCTTGTTCTAGCGAATGTGCTGTCAGAGACGCATGCTTAGGTAACGCGTTTTCGCTTGATGCCTGCCGTGTTCAAGCCAGATAATGCATGTGCAAAATCTTTTAGCAAACGTCCGCACGCGCTACGCAGCAACAGAGCAGTACATGGCAGCAAACACATTCGGCTCACTTTTCACCGTGACCACCTTTGGCGAGAGCCACGGCTCAGCCTTGGGCGCGATTGTCGATGGCTGCCCGCCAGGGCTGCCGCTGTCAGAAAATGACCTGCAGCCAGATCTTGACCGACGCAAGCCCGGCCAAAGCAAGTACACCACCCAACGACGCGAGGGAGATCAGGTAGAAATTCTGTCGGGTGTGTTCGAAGGCGTTACCACGGGCACCCCCATCGGTTTGCTGGTGCGCAATGAAGATCAAAAAAGTAAGGATTACGGCGCAATAAAGGATGTATTTCGCCCCGCCCATGCAGATTACACCTATCACCACAAATACGGTGTTCGCGACTATCGCGGTGGCGGTCGCTCTTCGGCTCGCGAAACCACGATGCGCGTGGCGGCGGGTGCAATTGCCAAAAAGTATCTAAGGTCCCATGCAGGTATATCCATAAAGGGCTATTTGTCTGGTATCGGTGCGCTGCGGCCTCAGCCTGTCGACCTTAGCATCGTCGATGACAATCCGTTTTTCTGTCCGGATGCGTCCATGCTGGACGAGATCGCTGCGCTGATTGACGCGGTGCGCAAAGACGGCGATTCCATTGGCGCTGAGGTGTCAGTGGTGGCCAACGGTGTGCCTGTTGGCCTTGGCGAACCGGTGTTTTCTCGTTTAGACGGCGATCTTGCTGGTGCGCTCATGGGTATCAATGCGGTGAAAGGTGTTGAGGTTGGCGACGGCATGCAGGTCGCTCAGCAGCGCGGTACTGAGCATCGAGATGAGATGACGCCAAACGGTTTTACCAGCAATCACGCTGGCGGCATTTTGGGGGGTATCTCTTCGGGCCAAGACATTTTGCTGCGCATGGCGCTAAAGCCTACCAGCAGTCTGACCAACCCAGGTCAGTCCATAGACCGATTTGGCAATCCTGTAGAGGTGGTCACCAAGGGTCGACACGATCCGTGCGTGGGCATACGTGCAACGCCCATTGCTGAAGCCATGGTAGCTTTGGTGCTAATGGACCACCTGCTGCGTCATCGCGGACAGATGGGGCGCGAGGCGGGGCTGCAGCCGCCTCAGCCGGACGCATAATCGCTAAGCACCTGCAAAAACGCACTCGCGCTATTGGATAGAGTGCGTTTGCTGTGAGTTACGCAGCCCAGGGTTCGGGTGATGGGCGCGCACTGAGGCGTTAGCTGCTGTAGCTCGCTTGTCATGGTTTGCGGCAGCACGCTCCAGCCAACGCCCACGCTTACCAACATGCTGATGGTCTCGAGATAGTTCGTCGAGAGGGCGGGATTCAGTACTAGTCCCTCTGATGCGAACCGCTCGGTGACAATCCGACCGGTAAACGTATTTGGCCCGGGCAGGATGCAGGGCAGGCTGGCCAGTTGGCCGAGCGAGGTCACCTCTGGCAGAGGTTTGGCGTTTACGAAGCAAAGGGGGTCCTGCCAAATTGTCTTGGTTTCAAGATCCGGCTGTTCTTGCTCGCCAGCTGGGTTTAGCGTCACCACGGCCAGTTCGATATCGCCAGCGCGCACGAGGTTGTGTGCTACTTCGGAGTCTTCAAACTGTATGTCCAGTTCGACCTCGGGATACTGCTGGGTAAAGCGCTGCAACACGGGAGAAAGTCGGTGCAGCCCAATGTGATGAGAGGTGGCCATGCTGAGGCGCCCGCTGACCGTTTGCGCCAGATTACCCACGTCTCGCTCCATGTCTCTCGACAGATCCAAAATAGCGTTGGCTTTGCCGACCAATAACTCCCCAGCGGGCGTGAGTCTCACACGCTTCCCCAGCCGGTCGAACAGGCTGACGCCAAGGTGGCTCTCCAGCGATTGAATACGCTTGCTCATAGCAGGCTGGCTGATATGCAGTTGTTGGGCTGCGGCTGAGAAGGATCGCAGGCGCGCTACCTGTATGAAGGATTCCAGTTCGTCGAGATGCACAGGGTTGCTCCATGGTCGGGAAGGAGAGGATTATAGTATTTACGAAAGTTATACAAAACATAAAAAATATCGAATTGTTTTATGGCAAATCCCTGCCTAGACTGCAGCAAATTTCCGAGGGTGATGGCATGTCGGCTGAGCCAAAAACGCTATATGACAAGATTTGGGAGGCCCACGAAGTAGGCCGACGTTCTGACGGTAACTCTCTGTTATATATAGATTTACAGTTGCTGCATGAGGTCACATCGCCGCAGGCTTTTGAAGGTTTGCAATTGGCGGGTCGGCCACTGTGGCGAGTGGATGCAAACCTTGCGACCCCAGACCACAACGTACCGACCTTGGGCCGAGAGCTAGGGTTTGATGGGATTACTGACGCAGTTGCGCTTGAACAGGTAGTCACCCTGGACAAGAACTGCAAAGCCTTTGGCGTACAGCAGTTTGAAATTATGGATCAGCGTCAGGGCATCGTGCACGTTGTCGGTCCAGAGCAGGGAGCCACCATGCCAGGTATGACCGTGGTATGCGGCGACTCTCATACATCTACCCATGGCGCCTTTGCCGCCTTGGCCCAGGGCATTGGCACATCGGAAGTTGAACATGTGATGGCAACCCAGTGCATGGTACAAAACAAAGCTAAGAATTTTGCAGTGAATGTCACCGGTGCGTTGTCTGAGGGCGTCACCGCCAAAGACCTAGTACTCGCCATCATTGGCCGTCTTGGTACTGCCGGGGCAACGGGACACACCATTGAATACCTCGGCGAAGCCATTCGCCAACTTTCTATGGAAGGCCGCATGACCCTATGCAATATGAGCATCGAAGCGGGTGCTCGAGCCGGCCTAGTGGCGGTAGATGACGTAACTATCAATTACATTCATGGTCGTCCCTTCGCGCCCAAAGGAGAGCTGTGGAACCAGGCCGAGGATTACTGGCGTACTTTGGTGTCTGACGAGGGTGCAGTGTTCGATGCTTCCATTACCATTGACGCCAGCACCATTGCCCCACAAGTCAGCTGGGGTACTTCCCCTGAAATGGTTGCCGGAATAGATGAAGCGGTACCGAATCCCAAAGACATGGACGATGGAGTTCAAGCGGAGTCCACTGTGTTGGCTCTGAATTATATGGAGCTGCAGGCGGGTCAAAAAATTACTGATATCGCCGTGAGTCGCATTTTTATTGGTTCTTGCACCAACGCGCGCATTGAAGATTTACGCGCGGCAGCGGCGCAAATTCGTGGCGGCAAGGTGGCGGCCAACGTCACAGAGGCCTTGGTGGTGCCGGGTTCTGGCCTGGTGAAGGCTCAGGCCGAAGAAGAGGGCCTCGCCCAGCAGTTTATCGACGCTGGATTTGAGTGGCGCTCTGCGGGCTGCTCTATGTGCCTCGGCATGAACCCCGATCAATTGGGTGAGGGGGAACACTGCGCGTCGACCTCTAACCGCAATTTCGAGGGTCGCCAAGGCTACGGCGGGCGCACGCACTTGGTCAGCCCGGCGATGGCGGCGGCGGCGGCGATTAACGGACGTTTTGTCGATATTCGAAACACCCAGCATCAGCAGGGAGGAGCGGCCTAATGGACGCGTTTATAACCCTCGACGGATTGGTGGCGCCGCTGGATCGTGCCAACGTGGATACTGACCAAATCATTCCCAAGCAGTATTTAAAGTCGATCAAGCGCACGGGCTTTGGCGATTACCTCTTCGATGCTTGGCGGTTTCTTGATCAAGGCACCATGGGTAAGACGCCCAACGAGCGGCAGATCAATCGAGAGTTCTCGCTCAATTTACCAGAGTATCAGGGCGCCTCAATTTTGATCGCACGGGATAACTTTGGTTGTGGCTCATCCCGCGAACATGCGGTTTGGGCATTGAAAGAATTTGGTTTTCGCGCAGTGCTGGCGCCGAGCTT
>DEBN01000058.1:13989-19888 GCA_002348825.1 Gammaproteobacteria bacterium UBA2955 | reverse complement strand
CAAAAAATATTCGGCGCTGGTTGGCTCTGTCGAGATGCCTTTTAAAAATCTAACGAGGGGCGTCTGCGCTGGTTTTTAACACTACCGCGTTGTTTCTTTTTATCGACGCGGCGACGCTTGGAGGACAGTGTTGGTTTAGTGGCGCGGCGCTCTTTGGGTACCAGCAAGGCTGCAGCGATGAGCTTTTCGGCACGGCGTATAGCATCGTCTTTGTTTTGCAGCTGCGAGCGATGGCTGCTGGCTTGAACGATGAGTTCCAGCTCTTTATTGATGCGGCCGCGTTGTTGAGCCAGCAAGCGCTTCAGCACGTTGATCGGCAACCCGAGCTTAGGCAAAGGCACACGCAACTCCACAGCGGTGGCCGTTTTGTTGACGTGTTGGCCTCCTGGGCCGGATGCGAGCACATAACGGAATTCGCAGGCTTTAGTCGGCAGTATATAGGTGTGCATGTCAGCCTTAGTTCGTTAGCGGATGGCGCGAGATCGGCTACCACAGCCCGCGCTTGTCGTTGCGCTAATCCGACGCCACCCGATCGAATACCCGTCGAAACGTCTGTTTTTTGGCTTTTTTGTGCTTGATTGCTACCTCAATTAAAAGGCGACCGTCTTTCCGTACCGACCACTTCTTACTGACACGACGCTCGGACGTTTTGTATTTTTGCTGCAGGCGTTTGCGGTTCCATTTGCTGTCGCGGCCACGAAAGTGGCCAGCTCGGACGATTTCTCTTTGCTCTAACGGATCTAAGTCGGGATAAAAGAGCTCTATTTGGTTATCCCCTTCGGAGATCGTCATCGTCTTACAGCGCAGAATCTCAGGTTGTTTGGCGGTAAGCGGCGAGTGGCCGCTGCGTGTGCTACCACCGCCACCCGGCAGCGGAATGCCCATAACCGAAATTTGTGCGCGCCCAGCGGTGGGAATTTTCAAGGTTTTTTCGTCGAGGTCGTCGCGCAGCAGTTCGGTCTCGGCCTGATTCAGCACCCAAGTGCCGCTGTAGACAGGCGGTTGCTTGGCGGCAACGTTTGTTGTAGCAGCGCATAACAATAAAAATAACGCCAGCGCTGCAGTGGCTCTTGGCAAGACAGTAAAATAGCGACACTCCATGCGTGAAGTTTGGGCGCTTCGCAACGAGGGTGCAAATGCCTTATGAACGCTATTTTTGTCCCAGGGTTGCAGAACGTTCTACAATAGGCCCTGGGGCTAAGGTGCGAAAACTCATGGACGGAAGCGAATGAAAGAATTGACAAGACCCGTGCTTATTGAACAGTTGCTGGCCTGGCAGGCTCAACAGCTGGCCAGCGAGGCTGTGTGGTTATGGGCCCTTGAGCAGCGTGCCGAGAGCAAGCCCAGTGACGCCGCTGTCCGCGATGTTTTGGATATGCTGTGTGCGATTCCGGAGGACTTGCTGTTGCCCGAAGATGCTGAGGTGATGCTCGATGCGCTCAACAATCCGCTCGATCAAGCGGACCTTTCCTCGAACCTTCTGTGGAATTATGCAGATATGATTGATCACGTCGGCAGGCGGCAAGCTCTCGTCGAAGATCCTTTTTATGGCCCCTACTGCGGCAGCTGATTGAACGCGATTTCCGTTATCGATGAGTGAGCAACTGACAGAGCTCTTGGGCCTGCTGGACCTCGAGCAGATTGATGAAAGCATTTTTCGCGCTCGTCATCCGGCCACCAGAACTCAACGGCTGTTTGGTGGGCAGATTATGGCTCAGGCTCTGATGGCGGCGATTCGCACTGTTGCATCAGGCCGTTGCATTCATTCCTTGCACGGCTATTTTTTGCGCCCAGGGACCCCGACGGTAGCCGCGATTATCCGCGTTGAACGCACCCGCGATGGCGGGTCTTTTTCTACTCGCCGAGTTCTGGTGACGCAAAATGGCGAAATCATATTCAGCATGGACGCATCTTTTCAGACGCCGCAACAGGGCTTGAGTCACCAGGTTCAGATGCCCGATTTACAGCCGCCCCCGGCTGAGAAAATACCGGCGGCGCTATTCGACGCCTCGTTTGTAACTTGGCGCCATGAATTCCGTAGATTGCAGTCCGAAACACCGCAGCCCCCTGAGCAATTCGTATGGTTTAGGGTTACCGGCGAGGTCCCCGCCGACCCGGCGCTGCACGCCTGCTTATTAGTATACGAGTCCGATACCGCGTTATTGGGCACGGCAAGATTGCCGCATCGTGGCAGTTTTCAGCGAGACCGAATGCAGGTCGCGAGCCTCGACCACGCTATGTGGTTTCACCGGACCTGCGAGATAAACCAGTGGCTTTTGTATGCCATTGATTCGCCCAGCACCAGCGCCGGACGGGGTTATACCCGCGGCAATATCTTCAGCGAAGACGGCACCCTGATCGCCTCCACCGTCCAAGAGGGTTTGATGCGCCTGACCGGAGATGTTCGCTAAAGCTATAAGCTGTCGACAAGGTTCCGCAACTTATCGCACTGTGCGACGCGTTCTGTAGCGTCGGTGCCGATAAAGCTGACATTCAACGCGTTAACTCCGGAATCCTGTAACGCGCATAAACGTTCGCGCACAAAACCCTCGTCGCCGATAAGTGAGCTTTTCGCCAAATAGTCATCGGGTATTGCCGCTGCGGCCTCGTCTTTGCGGCCTGCTAAATACAGATCTTGGATAGTTTTGGCTTCGGCGGCGTAGCCGCTCTGGGAAAAAATATCGTTATAGAAGTTCTTCGAGCGCGCGCCCATGCCACCAATGTAAAGGGCAGCTCCCGCGCGTCCGCGTTCGCGGTGGTGTTCCATTCCTTCGCCTATGGCCACCGAGCCACCGGCATACACCTCTAGGGGCGCACGGCTCGGATCGCGCAGCGCGTTACCTTTGCTCAAGGCGTCGCCCCAAACAGCCTGAGCCGCTTCTGGGGTGTAAAAAGCAGGTAGCCAAGCATCGGCCAGTTCAGCGGTGGCCGCTACGCTGGTAGGGCCCAACGAAGCGATGGCAATCGGAATTTCTTCGCGCACCGGATGATTGATAAGTTTTAATGGTTTACCCAAGCCAGTGCCTTGATCTTGGGGCAAAGGGATCTGGTAATGGTCGCCCATGTGTTGCACCCGCTCACGACGCCAGACTTGGCGGCATATTTCTATGACCTCGCGTGTTCGTGCTACCGGCGCGTTATAGGGTAGTCCATGAAAGCCCTCTATAACCTGTGGCCCAGACGCACCCAGTCCAAGCATGGCGCGTCCGTCAGACAGGTAATCCACTCCTGCCGCAGTCATAGCCAGCAGACTTGGCGTACGGGTATAAATCGGCAATATGCCAGAAGCAATGGTGACTCGTTCCGTTTCAGCGGCGATGTAACCCATCGCGCTGGGGGCATCGAACGAATAGGCTTCGGGCACCCACACCACATCGAGCCCGGCTTTTTCCAGGGCCTTTACCTCGGCTACTGCTTCTTTGAAGCCGCCGGCGTAACTCAATAAGGTTGCGATGCGCATAATAACTCCCCTTGTGATTGAATGCGGTGCACAGATGCAAGATTAAAACGTCTGCACAGCCAGAGTATAGTGGCATCAAAGTAGTTAGGAATCATTGTTCTCTGGGTTGGAGAAGATTGGCGGTTACGCTTTTCGCGAAAGACACGGATTCATTGTCCGACCTTGGATGGGATCGAAACAGAATAAGGAACAGATAATGGCCCGATTGGTGCGGATATTGGCGGTCCTTTGTGCAGGACTGGGCACAACCCTAGCGACCCAGGCGCAGAGCATAGATGACTACGCCAACGACTCGATTAAGCGGCTGTCGGACTACTTAAAAATCGACACGATCAATCCACCGGGCAATGAATCGAGAGGCGTGAAGTACTTGGGGTCGCTCCTTGATGAAGCTGGTATTCCCTACGAAAGTGTCGAGTCGGCGCCCGGTCGAGGTAATTTGTGGGCGCGTATACCGGGTGACGCCGCGGTTGGAGGCGATAAACAGCCGGCACTAGTGCTCTTGCACCACATAGATGTGGTGCCTGCTAATCGAAAACACTGGAGTTTCGAGCCGCTTTCGGGTGATGTGGAAGACGGTTTTGTTTACGGGCGTGGCGCTATTGATACAAAAGGCTTGGGCATTGCGCAGTTGCAGGCTTTTCTCGCCCTCGCTGCCAGTGGCGAGAAACTTAATAGAGACGTTATCCTGCTCGCTACCGCTGATGAGGAGGCGGGTGGGTTTTTTGGCGCCGGCTGGCTCATCGAGCATAAGCCGGAGCTTTTTGCCGACGTCGGTTACGTGTTGAATGAAGGAGGGTCTGGCCGCGTTTTCGGTGATCAAATAGCGGTCTTGGTGGAAGTGACTCAGAAGGTGCCCTTGTGGTTGCGTCTTACCGCGACGGGCCGTCCAGGTCATGGCTCTGCCCCGCAAATGCAAACCTCGGTTACCCGTCTTGTTCGTGGCCTCAAGCGAATCAGCGAAACAGAGTTTCCGGTGCGCGTAATCGATCCGGTTGCGACGATGTTTGAGGGATTGGCCCCCTATCAAATCGCTAGCGGACAGGCGGTGGTTCCCAATATTCGTGAAG
This sequence comes from Gammaproteobacteria bacterium UBA2955, assembly GCA_002348825.1. Taxonomy (GTDB): domain Bacteria; phylum Pseudomonadota; class Gammaproteobacteria; order Pseudomonadales; family Azotimanducaceae; genus UBA4421. Next base: position 15,358 of record DEBN01000058.1, on the reverse strand, counting down.
CCGTCAACGACAACGATTACCTGCTTGAAATGAAATTACGTAATCCGGGCGGGCATGCGTTGTTGCGCAATACCTGCTCTATTACGACTTTGCAAGGCAGCCCGAAAATAAACGTAGTCCCGGCGGAGGTCTATGCCGAGCTGGATTGTCGGCTCCTCCCGGATGAAGATCCGGAGACGTTTTTACATGAGCTAGAGCGGATCATCAACGACCCGAACATAGCCATTGATAAAATCATGGGGTTTACCCCCGCAGTGAGCCGCACGGATACACCGTTGTTCGAAGTGCTGGCAAATGTTGCAGACGAGTATTTTGGAGCAACGGTGATTCCCACGGTCGCCGGCGGTTTTACCGATTCACATTTTTTCCGCGATCTTGGCATCACCAGTTACGGATACTCACCGTTCGCGTTCGCGCCTAGGGAATTCGCCGGGGTGCATGGCAACGACGAGCGGCTGGCGGTGGAGCAATTGCGCCGCGGGGTGAAAATTTACTACGCGGTGCTTCGACAATTTACTGTTCGGCCCTAGCGGTAACACGTAGATCTCATCGAGGCTACAGGTATGCAGATTAAAGCGACTTCGCTTGATTTCACGCCAATGCATGAGCGCATGGGTTTTTACGTGGAACAAAACATCTTGTCTTGTTGCGCGACTCTGGTGATGCAGGGGCAGGACGTTATCGACTATAAAACCTTTGGTTATATGGATTTAGAGACCAAGGCACCTCTGCGCAGTGACGCGATTTACCGAATGTACTCGAGCACCAAGCTGGTAACGTCGGTCGCATTAATGATGCTTTACGAAGAAGGCTTGTTTGCCTTAGACGATCCGCTGGCCAAGTATCTGCCGCAGTTTGCCGACTTATCGATACTCAAGCCTGACGCGCAAACGGACAAGGACGTGGTACCGGCAAAACAGCTCATTCTGATCCGGCACATCATGAGTCATAGCGCAGGTTTATCTTATGGCTTTATCGAACCCGATTCGATCATCGATCGAGCTTACGTGCGCGCAGGGTTGCAGGTTCTGACCGATTTCAGCCTCGATTTAGAGGAGTTTTGTGATCGCGTTGCGCGGCTTCCTCTGGCCTATGAACCAGGCACAAATTGGCGTTACTCGGTAGCGACAGACGTATGTGCGCGTCTTGTTGAGGTGCTTTCTGGCCAAACATTTGATGAATTTCTACAACAACGAATATTTGCGCCTTTAGGTATGCCGGATACCGGGTTTTGGGTGCCACCCGAAAAGACGGGCCGTTTTATTACCCAATATGCGCCGCTGGATTTTCTCGATCCCATGAAACCGGGTTTGGTTAAAGCGGATGATCCGATCCATGGTCAGTACAACCAGCGGCCAGCGTTTTTGAG
>DEBN01000058.1:0-13590 GCA_002348825.1 Gammaproteobacteria bacterium UBA2955 | reverse complement strand
GGCGGCGAACGCCAAGGCGTGCGGCTGCTGCGCGCGTCGACCCTCGAAGAAATGCGTAAAAATCAGCTGGCCCCCGGGGTGCGCGTGGCGTTTCGCATGTGGACCATGCCCGGCACGACCTTTGGACTCGGCTTTGCGTTAAAGCAAATCCCGCAAGCGTCAGAACCCGCGTCGGCACAGGATGAATACCACTGGGGGGGCATGGCCGGTACGCACAGTTGGATGGCGCCAAACGCGGGGATCACTGGATTTTGCCTAACTCAACGCATGCCTGGCTTTTGGCATCCGTTCAGCCATGAATTTAAAGCCCACGCGTACGCAATTGCCGGGCAGCAATAATCACGCAGCTGCGGGTGTCAGCCCTGATTAGGTTTACGAATGGTGGCCTGTAAACGATCGGCGATAGACACGAGGGTGCTGGCAACCAGCACCCAGGCGAACGTTGGCAGCAACATTTGCAGCCAACTCCAATCTAGGAGGTAGCTGCCGACGGCGGTGCAGACCAGCACAAAGTAGCCGATGCCATTGACGCGACCAAGAGCGCTGCTGCGCAATGCCCGACCTGTAAGAATTCGTGAGTCAAGGCTGTATTGAAAGAATGCTGTGGGTATCAGCCATACCAGCGCAAACCCGATGACTTCTGATTGGGCCAAAGCCAAGCAGCCTGTGGTGACTAGTATCGCGTCGGTAGCATGATCGAAAAATCCTCCCAAGGTGCTGCTGGTTCCCTGTGTGCGTGCGACTTTGCCATCTAAGAGGTCACTGACCACCGCGAAAAATAAACACACTGCAGCCCAGGACCAGAGTTCGTTGCGAATCAAAAGATACAGGGGCAAGCACAGTAGCAGGCGGTTCAGCGTTAGGGCATTAGCCCAGGTCAAGACGCTGCTGGAGGCCACTAATGTTACTCAAGCGCTTCGGTTAATCGGAAAATAACACCGTCTGTTTCGTTGCTCTCGTCAAGGTAAAAATCGTATTTGAGCGAATATTGTTCGATTACCAGAGCAAGCTCTTGTGGATCCGAGACTCGTTCGGCTGCGCCTGTATACAGATTATCCTCGATGCCTAGAACGATGACGGGGTCCTGGTAAAGGTTTTTTATCCAAGTAGCGCTCTGGTCGCCAGAGGCGACATAAAAATTTTCGCCGACGCTAACGCCCCAGACTGTAACCGAATAAGGATCCGCGGAATTTGTCTGTAACAGTACGTTCTCGCAGTCATCGGCGAATGCCCACTCTTGGGGCCAAGCGAGCTTATTCCCCTCGAGCTGGCCCCCTGCAATGGGTCCGATGGGGCCGGAGCAGGCAGAAACCGCAAAGGCGCAAGACAGCGAGCAGAGGATTAGAGAAAGATTGCGCATCGTTGAGTCAGTATCCAGGTGCGGGCGGCGGACAGGAAATCGGCTTATAACGAGGACGGATCATACTTAAAATAACACGCAGGTCGAGTTGTCATACGCTTCACAGAGTGATCAATAGCGCGACCTGATAAACTTTCTTGTGCAATTAGGAGTAATCGATGCAGAAAGCGAGCGAGCAGCAATGGTTGGTTACGGGCGCAAACGGTAATCTTGGCCGACGTTTTGTTGTGGCAACGCTGAGCAGTACTCAAGATCGAATTCGCGCGGTAGTGCGCAGTGCACGAGCGGCGAAGCAGCTCACAGCAATAGAGCTTACAGCCGAGCAACGTGGGCGCTTAGATGTTCGGGTGTTGGATTACACAGACCAAGAGGCGCTCCTAGGGGCGGCCCAAGGGTGCTCCCGTGCGTTGCACTTGGTCGGCATTCTTAAAGCAACCAAGTCAGCGCCCTATGCTCAAGCCCATGAGGCAAGCGCCGAGGTAATGGCTAAAGTCTGCGATCATTCCAGCATCGAGCACCTGACTTATTTATCGATCTTAGGGTCGACCGCGTCGTCGCCGAATGCCTGTTTGGCCTCAAAGGGGCGCGCGGAGGATATCCTGCTTAGTGCGGCTACTCTCGTGTGTGTTTTGCGCGTGCCTATGGTGCTGGGTGAAGGCGATTATGCCAGCCGCGCCCTGTTAGCTCGGGGTGCGCAAGCGCGCAGCCTGGCGTTTCGCCCGCAAAGTTTGGAGCAACCCATTTATGCGGGAGATGTTATTCAGGCGGTTACGCAGGCAGCGCTGCTCAAACATGCGGGCGCTCTGGATCTGGCTGGTGCGGAATCGCTCAGCCGTAAAGACCTGCTCCAACGGGTGGCGGCATGTATGGGCAAAACCACAGTAGTCATGGGTTTACCGATCGCCCTTGGCTACGCTTTGGCATCGTGCATGCAGGCATTGTTGGCCAATCCACCTTTAACTTCTGCAATGCTGGGCGTTCTTGATCACGATGACGCCATCGACCCGGCGCCGGCATTGCAAGCGCTACAAATGCAGGCGCTTTGCAGCGTTGACACGACCATCAACAAACTGCTCGCTGCTAACCTAGACGCTTAGCTAAAAACGGTAGGCTAATGTCGAGACGGTGGTCGATGCCTGAGTGGGTGCCATCGAACTCCTCGTAGCGATGTTCGATGCCCTTGTTGGTTAACGCATGGGATAGCTGCCGGCTGCCAAAGTGAATATGAAACTGGTCTTGACGACCGCAGTCGATGAATAGTCCGCGCAGTTTCTTCAGATTGTGCCCGTATCGAGCGAGTTGATTGATCGGGTCGTGCCTTAACCAAGTGCGCCAGCGCGCCGGAATAAGCTTGCCAGACTCTAAGTCGAAAGGTAGACGGAAACCGTTGCGTGCGTTTGGGTCCGGATCGTAGCTTGCGGCCATGCCCAGTAACATCAGCGTCATCATCTCGTCACTCGTGATGCCTTGAGCGCCACCGGGTGGCCGGGACCAAACGCCCTGCAAAAAATGCTCTACTCGCCCATCGTCTTCGCCTAATTGCCGCATTTGTGCTGCGGTCGTGGCGCGAAGTCGCCCATTTGATGCTCGCGCGTAACGCTGTAAATGTGTGAGCACCCGAGGCCAGTCGCTGCGATAGACGAAATCAAAGTATGCGTCGCCACTGTGATTGGCGACGCCGCCCCAGATTTTCGGATAACGCATCGCTAGCATCAGCGCCCCATAACCGCCTGAGGATTTTCCAAAACAACCGCGATGCTCGCGGGTTGCTTTGGTGCGAAATTCCCGATCGATGAACGGTACTAATTCGGTGTTGATGTAATCCGCATAATTGCCGATAGCACTGGAATTTATGTACTGAGTGCCGCCATAAGCGGTAAAACAATCGGGGAACACAACGATAGCGGGTGCCATCCTATTGCTCGCGATGAGGCGATCCAGCCGTTCCGCAAGATTTTCCTCAAAGCCCTTCCAGTTCAGCTGCCCGGGCCCCGTACCGGTAAAGCCAGCCAGGCTGTAGAGTACGGCGAAGCGGCGATTCTTGCGTGTTTGGTTGTGATAAGCCCTCGGCAGATACACATTGAGAGGCCGTTCACAAGGATCTCCTAATGGGTTGTCCGCTAAAACTGATGACCTGTGTTGGAGTGTGATCACACTGCTTTCGAGGCTCGTTGTTGCTGTGGTGTGCTGATTGGGCATAAAGATATCCAGTTCCCAGACGTGAGCGAGGAGCATTAGTTGAGTCGGCAACTGGCACGTCAATAGGGCCGTCGTTATAGTATTCGAGAGTTTACGGGTCCGTTGCCTGTGCGTTAAGAGCTGTTACCAAGATGATTGCAAGCTACCGAAAGGCCATAAAAAAACCGCTGCTTTCTCAACCCGTTGTTTTAGTCCTGTGAGCGGACGCTTGCAGATAGATTTGGCGGCGTTAGCACATAATTACGGCGTGCTGCATGGTGGTAATGCAGAAAACTTAGCCGCTGTGGTTAAGGCCGACGCCTACGGGCTTGGAGCTAATGAAATTGCCGCCGCGCTGTGGGCAGAAGGCTGTCGAGAGTTTTTTGTCGCGCAGGCCGCTGAGGGCGTGCAGCTGCGCCGCCGATTGCCGGATGCGCATATCTACGTTCTCGAAGGGGTAACGACAGCCTCTTACGCCACGCTGTCCGCACAGAACTTACGCCCGGTGCTTAACAGCATTGAACAGTGTGCACTCTGGAGTCCCAGCGGATTACCAGCGTCGCTGCAACTCGACAGCGGTATGGCAAGGCTGGGCCTGAGCGCTGCGGAAGTTTTGCCGGCGGTACGAAATCACGATTTGGATGTCCGCGTGCTCTTGAGCCACTTTGCACGAGCAGATGAAGTCGAGCATGACTTTACCGAGCTGCAGATACAAAGAGTGATCAGTGTTTTTACCGCGCTACAACAGCTTCGGCCTGAACTGAGATTGAGTTTTAGCAACTCTGCAGCCTGTGTCAGCGGAGTTGCGCTGCCTGCGGGTATCGAGCAACTGGGCCGAGCCGGTATTGGTTTGTATGGCGGCAGTCCGATAGCGGGCAGCCGAGCGCACGACAGTGGTTTAAAGGCTGTTGCCAGCGTGTTTGGTCAGGTCCTGCAATTGCGGAATCTCGAGGCAGGAGCCCCGGTGGGTTATGGCGGCACCTATATCGCATCTGCACAGGAGCGGATTATGATTGTTGGGGTGGGCTATGCGGATGGTGTGCCCCGGCTGTTGTCAAACCAAGGCGAGGTGTTCTTTCAAGGTCAGCGGTGTTCGATTCGTGGACGGGTGAGCATGGATATGCTTCATGCGGACGCGTCGAAGGTGGACGTTGCGGTCGGTGATTGGGTGGAGGTTATAGGTGAAAATATCTGCGTTGACGACGTCGCTGCTCAAGCGCAAACGATCCCTTACGAGGTGCTGACTGGGCTGGGCAAGCGTCTACATAGGGTATACGGTACTGATTCTGATATGGAAGGGTATTCGCCGTAGCTAACACGCGTGGAGATCATGGGGGAACAATGAGCGATTCGAGTGAGGGCAAAGTAAATCAGCGGGGTGTCCTAGCAGGCAAGGTCGCGGTCGTGACCGGCGCTAGTAGAGGCATTGGCGATGCCATCGCGCGTCGATTCGCCATGGAGGGGGCTAAGGTTGTTGTTTCGGCGCGCACCGTCGACAGTGGCGAGCACTATTTACCCGGAACCATCAATGAAACCGTGGCGGCTATTCGGGCGGCTGGAGGCGAGGCATTGGCGGTCAAAGCAGATTTGGCGCTGGCCGAAGACCGTGAACAGTTGATTCGCGCCGCAGAGGCAGAATATGGCGCAGTGGATATTTTGGTGAACAACGCAGCCATAACTTATTTCATTCCGGTCGATGAGTTCCCAGAAAAAAGGTTCCGTCTGATGATGGATGTGCAAGTGTGGGCGCCATTCGAATTAGCCCAGCGAGTGTTGCCGGGCATGCAGGAGCGAGGCTCGGGCTGGATCCTGAATATTTCATCCCACGCTGCTATTCATCCGGATAAAACGCTGGCGGGACGGGGAGGCACTGTTTATGGGATGTGTAAGGCAGCGCTTGAGCGTTTTACCACCGGCCTTGCGCAAGAGGCTTACGATAAAGGGGTTGCGGTTAATGTTATTTCACCCGGATTGGTCGCAACCCCAGGCGTTATGCATCACAAGTTAATCAATTCGGAAAACGAGGACCGAGTTACTCCGGTTGAGCATATGGCAGAAGCTTGTTTGAGGTTGTGCCATGGTGATCCGAGCCAGTTAACGGGTCGTATCGATTACGCCGATGAGGTGATGCAGGAATTCAAGCTGCAGGCGGCGGAACTGATATAGCGAGTTAATGTATAGGAGCCAAAGTCATGACGACGACTACTAGCACCACTCCGGGTGCCCCGGCCGAGGGTCTGGTTCTGCATAATGAATTTGCGCCAGACTCCATCGAGGCGAAAGACTTGCGCGTGCTGTTGCACCCGTCGACAAATCTAAAACAACACAGCCAGCAGGGTCCGGTCGTGCATGAGCGAGCGGAAGGTGTTTATCTCTGGGACAACAAAGGTAAGCAGTACATTGAGGGTATGGCTGGACTTTGGTGCACCGCGTTGGGGTATGGGAATGCAGAGCTTGCCCGGGTTGCGGAAGAACAGATGCGCAAAATGAGTTACTCCCAGCTTTTCGCCGGGCGCACTAACGAAGCTTCAGTGTTGTTGGCAGAGCGGTTGATCGAAATGGCGCCAATGGACGGCGGGCGAGTGTTTTTTGGCTTGTCCGGGAGCGATGCCAACGATACCCAGATAAAGTTGCTGTGGTATTACAACAACGCAATTGGTCGACCGGAAAAGAAAAAAATTATCAGTCGTAAGCGCGGTTACCATGGCATTACGATAGCAAGCGGCTCGCTGACGGGTATTCCTACTTTTCACAAAGAGTTTGATCTGCCGCTGCCCGGCGTTATGCACGTGACCTGTCCCCACTACTACAGCGAGGGTCGTGTAGGCGAGAGCGAAGCGCAGTTTGTAGATCGGCTACTCGCCGAGCTCGAACAATTGATTGAGCGAGAGGGTCCGGAAACCATTGCTGGGTTTATTGCAGAGCCTATTCAGGGCGCTGGCGGCGTAGTGGTGCCGCCGGCAGGCTATCTTTCGCGGGTGGCCGACCTGCTGCAAAAACACGATATTATTTTTATTGATGATGAAGTGATCTGTGGTTTTGGACGCACCGGCCAGCCTTTTGGTGCCCAGACATTTGGTTTCCGACCGACCACGATAAGTCTGGCTAAAGCATTATCCTCAGCGTATCTGCCGATCAGTGCGGTGCTGCTGCCGGACTTCATGCACGACGCGTTTGTTGGTCGTTCGGATGAATTAGGTAATTTTGGTCACGGCTTCACATATTCTGGCCATCCCGTGTGTGCCGCGGTAGCGCTGCGAAATTTAGAAATCATGGAAGAAATGGATCTATACACGCACGCCGCCAAAGTTGGGCAGATTTTCCAACAGCGCCTGCGCCAGTTCGCGGATCACCCGCTGGTCGGCGAGGTGCGGGGCGAGGGATTGATTGCAGCGGTAGAACTGGTAAAGCAAAAACAGCCCAGAACACCGTTCGATATGAAGGCGGGTGTCGGCGGCTACTGCGCCGCAGCGTGCCACGACGCGGGCGTTATTTTGCGCAATCTTGGGGACAGTGTGGCCTTTTGCCCGCCGCTGGTCATCAATGAAGATCAGATCGACGAGCTTATTGATAAGTTTGCAATTGGGCTGGATGCCACTATGGATTGGGCGCACAAGAATCGCCTGCTTTGAGGCCGCTTGTTATACATCGGGGTTACAGCGCTAAAAAATATTTGGAACAGTAATGTTGAGATTATTCTACGTTGTCGCCGTTACTGCGGTGTATTGCAGTACCGCTTGGGCGACCGATTGTAGTAGCGCCCCTAATACCGAAAGATTTTTTCCGGCGAGTTGGGGCATCGATGCCGCGAACACTCGGTTTGTGCAGTCTGCGGACAGTCAAATTAACGCGCAAAATGTGCATCGATTGCAGCTGAAATGGGCCTATGGGCTCAGCACTAAAACGCCACGGTTTTACCCGCTGGTTACCTCGGACACGATTTATATCGGTGATGGTGAAAATGGTTTGCTGGCGCTTAACCGCGAGTCCGGCTGTGTACGTTGGCGCAATTCCGATGCTGCGGGTGGTGCCGCCAGCAGTATTGTTGGCGTAGCTACCGACTTCGGCCCGACGTTGTTCTTTGCCCACCGAGAAAAAGGCGTGTTCGCTATCCATGCAGAGAGTGGCAAGACGCTTTGGCAGCGTGGCACGGAGAGCGAACCATTACCGATGTATTCTGGCTCGCCGCTGGTGGCAGACGGCGTGATCTACCTGCCGATTTCCAGCCAGGAGATTGGTTTAAGCATGTTGCCCTTCTACGGCTGTTGCACAACCAGCGGTGGCATGGCGGCGTTGGATGCCGAAACGGGCCGGCAGCTCTGGTATCTGCCGACGATAGAAGAAGAAGCGCAAGTTACCGGCTCGCACTACTTTTTTGTTAAAAAATGGGGGCCTAGCGGCGCTCCAGTATGGAGTGCCCCGACGCTCGATCGCCAACGCGGGTTGCTGTTTTACGGCACGGGCGAAAACTACACAGCACCCGCGACAGAAACCAGCGACGCGATTTTTGCGGTTGATATAGCGAACGGCAAGCGACGCTGGGTAAATCAGTTTACCGCCAACGATACGTTTAATATGGCCTGTGTTGCGGGCGGGGCGAATTGTCCTGAGCAAGAAGGCCCGGACTTAGATTTTGGCGCGCCGCCGTTGTTGACCAAAAATAGCCAAGGTCGTGAGTTGCTTTATGTCGCGCAAAAATCTGGTGCGGTGAGCGCGTTGGATCCGCTGACTGGAAACCAGGTCTGGAGTCAGCAGTTCGGTCGCGGTGGCTACCTTGGAGGGATTCATTGGGGGCTCGCGGCGGATACTCAACGGGGACTTCTGTACGTGCCTATCAGTGACTTCCCAGCGGGCTTGGATCTTAGCGCCGAGCCGACACCCGGGCTTTATGCGTTGAGTTTAGACGATGGCTCGGTGCAATGGTTTGCGGCGAAGGACTTCAGCGCACAAGCTCGAGAGGCGCTGGGGTTTTGGCCCGGATTGTCCGCTGGAATTGTCGCGGCCGATGGGATCGTTGTATCCGGGGACCTCGCAGGGCAATTGGAGGTTTATGACGCGGTGAGCGGAAAGATTTTGTGGCGTTATAAAACGGCGCGATCATTCATCACCGTGAACGGGCGAGAGGCTGAAGGCGGCAGTATTGACGCGCATGGGCCATTGCTTGTTGATGATTTATTGTTGGTCAGCTCCGGCTACGCCGGTGTGGGAATGGATGGAGGCAATGCCTTTCTGGTTTTTCAGTTAGCCGAGTCGATAGACGGCTCGGGTTCAGAGCCCGAGTAACATGCCCGCTAGTTTTTGGCGTCGTGTCGTCGCCACTGTTGTAGATTTTATCCTCGTGCCGACGGTGGCGATGCTGGTTATGTTGGTGAGTGGCGTTATAGAAAACGCTGAAGCGTGGGCTGGCGGGTTCCCTTGGTTCCGTGTTTTCTGTCTTGGGGTTGCCGGCTATCTTTTGGTTAACGGCTTGCTTTTGTGGCGTCAAGGCCAGACCTTAGGTAAATGGTTTGTTAAGATTAAAGTTGTCGATCATAGGTCTGGGCAAGTGCCGGCGTTTTGGAAGTTAATTTTGTTACGGGCGCCTTTTTTTCCGTTGCTGCATGCAGCGTTCATCGGCTACTGGTTCTTACCAGTTATCGACCTCCTTGTTGGTCTTCGCCCCGATCGGCGTTGTGTTCATGACTGGGTGTGCGGAACTCAAGTGGTGGCGCGGGTGGCGGATGCTGCAGAGCAACAGTAACTAACTAATACGGAGCGTTATGAGCTTACCTGACTTTGATTTTGGTCTAGGTGAAACCCTAGATGCACTGCGCGATAGCGTCGCAAACTTTTGTGCGCGTGAAATTTCACCTATGGCTGCCGAGATTGACCGCAGCAATGTTTTTCCGCGAGAGCTATGGCCGAAGCTCGGCGAGCTCGGCGTTTTAGGCATGACGGTTGCAGAAACCTTTGGGGGCGTCGATCTTGGCTATCTTGCACATACGGTGGTGATGGAGGAGATCAGCCGGGCCTCAGGTGCGGTTGGTTTGTCGTATGGCGCACACTCTAATTTATGTGTGAATCAATTGGCGCGCTTTGGAACGGATGAACAGAAGCAAGCGTACTTGCCGGACCTAATCAGTGGTGAATACGTTGGTGCGTTGGCGATGAGCGAACACAATTCGGGTTCCGATGTGGTGAGTATGGGACTGCGCGCGCGGGAGGACGGCGACAACTACATTTTAAACGGGGGAAAGATGTGGATCACCAATGGTCCGCAGGCAGATGTGCTCGTGGTCTATGCCACGGTCGATCCTGAACTAGGATCGAAAGGTATCACCGCGTTCCTGATTGAGAAGACTCAAACAGGCTTCACCACCGGGACCAAGCTCGACAAGTTGGGTATGCGTGGGTCGGATACGGCGGAGCTCATTTTCGAAGACTGTCGAGTACCTAAAACGCAGATACTTGGTCGAGTCGGTGAAGGTGTTCGTATTCTTATGAGCGGTCTGGACTATGAGCGAGTGGTGCTTGCGGGTGGACCCCTGGGTATTATGCGCGCTTGTTTGGATCTTGTGGCACCGTACTTAAAAGAACGCAAACAATTTGGCCGTCCCATTGGTGAATTTCAATTAATGCAGGGCAAGCTGGCCGATTTATATACCGAAACCAATGCTGCGCGGGCTTATGTATATTCCGTAGCCGCGGCCTGTGATCATGACAGGACGACCCGAATTGATGCGGCCGGATGCATACTTTACGCAGCAGAGCGCGCCACCCAGCACGCGCTGCAAGCGATTCAAGCATTGGGCGGCAACGGCTATATCAACGACTACGCGGCGGGTCGGTTACTGCGCGATGCTAAGCTTTACGAAATCGGTGCAGGCACCAGTGAAATTCGTCGTATGTTAATTGGCCGTGAGTTGTTCGACGCGACCTAAGGCTAAGGCTATAATTGCGGCGGGAATGATTCCGTTCCAGCAGTCGGATTGAGTCTGCGCACGTCGAATATGCGGATTGCATGTTTACTCGATTTGTTGGCAGGCGATGTTCGAAGCCGCTCTCAAACACGCGGTAAGAATAAAAAATTTATCTAGGAGAACTTGATTGAGGCGTCTTGTATTTTCGGTCTCGGGATTAGCACTCGCGTTAGTTGTATTTACCGTTAATGCAGTACCCCCGGGCACCAATGCGGAAATTCGCGAGCGGCTGAAGCCTTTCGGTACTGTAAAAAGATCCCTTAGTAAGGAAACCGAACCCAGTGTTGCAGCAGCCCCTGTTGTTGTGCAGATGGAGAAGGTGTCATTGTCCGAGGGTTCGGAGCACGAGGTAAAAATGCTCAACTCAGGCCCGGGTGGCAGCATGATTTTTGAGCCTGCAGTGATCAAGGTTTCAGTCGGTGACACGGTGCATTTCAAAGCCACCGATCTTGCGCACAATTCGGCGTCTATTGCGGGAATGATTCCTGACGGCGCCGACTCTTGGGCGGGACAACTGAGCCAAGATATCAGCGTTACCCTGGATAAAGAGGGGGTCTATGTCTATCAGTGCGATCCCCATGTGGTTATGGCCATGGTTGGTGTCATACAGGTTGGAGACCCCGTAAATATGAGCGAAATTGAGGAGGCTGCGCAAAACATGAAGGCTTCATTCGCGATGAACACCCAACGCCTGGAGCAATATCTCTCAGCGCTTTGATAAGTCTGCTCTGTTTTGGTGCTGGGCAGCGCTCGTTCTGCACCACTATGGGGCACTAGATTGTTCTGGTGCCTCTGTGTGTTTGCGCAAACCCAGATTCCTTATACGAATGTAACTCTGGCATCGTTGTTGCATCTCGGTGATCACATCGGACCATCGCTTGGATTCGGTCTGTTTACTTAAAAGCTGTTATTAGCGGAAATGGAAAGGAGAAATTATGAAGGCAATGTTGAAATCTTTATCTGTAGCGGCGGCCATGGCTGGCGCGGCGTCAGTGCCGGTGGTCAGCCACGCCGATGTGTCATACAACGTTGGTTTTGTCTCGGAATACTACTATCGGGGATTTTTTCAAAAGAGCTCCTCGGCCAGTGCAGGTATCGACTTTGAAGAAGGTGGTTTTTACGCTGGAGCCTGGACTGCAGACGTAGGGGACGGATTGGAGGTAGACGGCTACTTAGGGTACGGCGTTGAAATGGGCGATCTATCCGCTGGTGTTGGGTTTACTGGCTATTACTACACGGGCGATTTCGACAATACCTATGAAGAAATTAACCTGAATGTAGGGTACGGGCCGCTGAGTTTAGAATACTCCGTCGGCACTTATGATGATCCAGCCGCAGAGCAGGATTACAGCTTTACAGCGCTGTCTGCCGATTTGGGCGCTGGATTTGCCGCGACTTACGGTAGCTTTGGCCAGGACTTTGAAGGAGCTTATTTTCAGGCGGACTATGGTTTTTCGGTTGCCGAGCTCGATTTAGGTGTCTCGTTGATTTTCCCAGACGACGACATCGGCGGTGGTGAAGCCATCGTATTTTCTGTTGGCAAAAGCTTTTAACTCCCTTCGGCTGATACAACAGACTAAAAGGCCTCCTCGGAGGCCTTTTTTTATAGCTTTATCCAATTCATCGGTATTACCTAACGCCTTGCTCCCACGGCAGGGATCGAAAGCCGAGTGCCTCAACCACATGTGCCTGGCAGATAGCATCCTTTTCGTCCAAATCGGCGATGGTTCGAGCGATGCGCCATACTTTATGATAGCTCCGAGCAGACAACTGAAACTTTTGCAGAATAGTCGTTAAAAAGCTTTCATCCAGGCCTGCTCGAGTCATTTCAGAGCGCAGTCGCGCGGCGTCCAGCCAGCTGTTCGTGTGACCTTGACGGTCCAGTTGGCGTAGTCGCGCTGATTCCACTCGTTGACGCAAAAACTTAATGCTCTGACGTGTGTCGGATCTGCGCTCGAGTTTGGTTAAGGTCTCGTGCCTAAGTTGCGGCACTCTAACTTGCAAGTCGATGCGATCGAGCAGTGGGCCAGAGATCCGACTTTGGTAGCGCTGCACCTGGTTGGGTGCGCAACGGCAGCTTGTTTCCGAGCAAATGCGCCCGGCTGGGCATGGGTTCATGGCGGCAACGAGCTGAAACCGGCACGGATAGCGCACCTTGTAGCGGGCCCGAGAAATAACTGCCACGCCGCTCTCGAGCGGCTCGCGCAAAAGATCGATAGCAGATGCGCGAAAGTGCGGCAGCTCGTCTAAAAACAATACGCCATGGTGCGCCAATGCACTCTCGCCCGGTGTAGGTGTCTGGCCTCCACCCAGCAGCGCCGCGTCGGTTGCGGAGTGATGAGGTTCTCTAAACGGGGGGTCATGGTAGTCTGGCCTAGATATGCCAGCTGCTGAGTACACTGCCGCCACTTCGAGCATTTGTTGGTCTGTAAGTGGCGGCAGGAATTCAGCCAAGCCTTTCGCCAGCAAAGCTTTACCTGTACCGGGTGGTCCAACCATGAGCAGATGGTGGCTGCCCGCCGCAGCGATAAGTGAGGCGCGCTTGGCAGCGCTTTGACCAAGGATCTGCTCATAAGTTGACTGCCGCTGCCTGTGTCGAGCAACGGGCTCGCTCTTGGGCGCTTGGACAGCCGATTGCGGCTTACCATTTAAGTGAGCACATAATTCCAGCAGATGCCCTGCAATTCGTAACTTACCCTGTTTTATAAGGCTCGCTTCAAGCTCGTTAGCTTTGGGCAGATACAGGGCGTGGTGGGCTTTCTGACAGGCCAAGGCGCAACTCAATAGACCGTTGATGCGGCGAATTTCACCGAATAAGCCCAGTTCACCGACGAATTCAGTAGTGGCGGCCTCGCGTATTTCGATCTGGTCGCTGGCGCAGAGAATGGCCAGTGCGATGGGTAGGTCGTAGCTGCTGCCGCTTTTGGTCAGGTGACTCGGCGCAAGATTGACGATGACGTGCCCGCGGGGAAAGTGAAAGCCGCAGGTTCTAAGTGCACTGTTTATGCGATCCCTTGACTCTTTAACCGCACCTTCGGCAAGCCCCACAATTGTAGTTCGAGGTAGCCCCGCCGCGATGTGGCATTCGACGGT
>DEBN01000008.1 GCA_002348825.1 Gammaproteobacteria bacterium UBA2955 | reverse complement strand
CCCCTGCCAAATTTGGGAGCGAGGGTCTGGAGTTTCTCTACCGTTTCCAGAGCTCGCGGCAGGTTCCCCGCATAGCGACAAGACACGGCCAGGAGATATAGACTTTCAGAAGTGGGCTCAGTATCCAGGTGCAGGGCGTCGAGCTGCAGAATGGCCGCCCGCGCATCGCCACTTTGAATAAGGCGTTGCACTGCGGCGGCATCGAAAGTTTTTGCCATCTGATGGCGGGGGTGACGCGGTCTTGCGACCGCGTTGAATTCCCGACTAGTTCAGATCGTAGCTCACCCGAACACCCATGGTTCGAGGCCGGTTGGTAGTGACTCGCTCGAAGAAGTCCTGGCGATTAATATGCAGCTGAGCACGTTCATCTGTAAGGTTGTTGATGTACGCTTCCGCTCGCCATCCCTTACTCGCATTTTCCACGCCGATGCTGGCGTCAACCAGAGAGTAGGCGTCCTGCATCGTGTTCGGCTCATCTGGGGTATCTACGATCGAGTTAACGGATTCTCCAGCGTACTTGTAGCCTAACTGCCAATGGGCCATCAGGTCCCCGCGAACAGGATATTCGTAACGTGCTCGAACATTGAACTGTACTTCCGGTGTCAACGGCAACATCGTGCCCTCGTCCGCGACAATGACCGCGAATGCAGGGTTTACATAGACTAACTCTGTTTGATTAAAGGAGGCCGCCCCAGTAATCGACAGCCGCTCGCTGGCCAGCCATACAAAATCGCCCTCGATGCCGGTTATTTCGGCATCACCACCGTTGTCTACAATAGTTAGGATCGAGATATTCTGCGAGTCGAACTGCGACACTTGTATGCCTTTCCAGTCGATCATATACGCAGCGCCGTTAAACTGAAAACGCCCATCTGCCAATGTAGTTTTCCAGCCCAGCTCGAGGTTTTCTAAAGTGTCGGACTCAAAAACATAGGGCAAACAGTATCCTGGGAAGCCGGTACCGTCGTTGCTGTTTACCGCGGCGTCGGTTCCACAGGCCGTACCATCATCCCGTACGTTGTTTGCGGCAGGGTCATACTTACCTTTGGCCGCAGCCGCTCGATTAAACCCGGGCGGTCTGTAGCCCTCTGACCAGGTCGCATAGATCAGCGTGTCTGTGCCTTCAGGTGTCCATGAAGCGCTGAACCGGTAGATGGTGTCGCTAACATTCAACGGCTGCAACTCTGCAAAGTTGGTTTGGTAATCTCTACCGCCAGTCATTGTCGGGCGAATATCATTCGTACTGTCTGCATCGTCGACAAATAGTGGTCGATTACCGTAGCGCCATGCGCCGTAACCAGTAAAACTATAGTCCAGGTCGTAATAGCGGGCCGCTCCCGTAACGGCGAAGTTGTCTGTTAATTGATACGTAAGCTCAGCAAAGAACGCTGTCTGCTCTTCCGTGCGATGGTTGTCGTTGCGGAATTGGGTATCCGGAATCACGACGCCCCTCGCATTCGCTTCTGAATTGTCAAAAGTACTGCTGGAGTTGATATCGATTCCAGCAAACCCCGCATCAATGGGCGCTTGATAGTTGAAATCGCCACGGTGCCGAATTTCAAACTTTTCGTAGAACATGCCGGCTTGGAGGTTTATCGGACCGGCAAAGTTGGTGGCTAACCGCGCCTCATGGGTCCAGCGCTCGTTCTCGTTTTCCATCCGCGCCGCGTTCACCGGCGAACCGCACTCGATCACTGCGGGATCACCGCCGATGGTTGGGTCGAAGGTATAAAACGTGCTGGTGTCGGCGGAAAGGCCATTGTAATAGCTGCCAACCAGATACTCGCATTGATAGCCCGAGATAAACTTACCGATGTTTGTGTAGCCGGTATAGTCGATATTGGCGGTAACCTCTCGGTCCAAGAACGCCCCGGTATAGATAAGGTCTAAGTCGCCGATACGGCCATTAACGGTCCAGGCAGTCTGGTTAAATTCATCGTCCAGGGTATCTGGCGCGTATCGGTTAACCTCTAAGTCACCCACTGTGGGGTCATAATCAAAGACCCCCTCGGTTTCCAGCGTTTGCGTATTGTGCTGGAGCAAGACGTTCCAATCGTCGTTGACCACGTATTTTAGGCCAAGACGTGCACCTTGATATTTGGCGTCGTTAAAGTCGTCTTCAATGAGAGCGCTGTTATCGCCCACCGCCTTCGTCACCGGCACTGTAAGCCCTCCGGCGCCGACCACGGTTCCGTCGGCGAGTTGCGTGCCCTCAGCGAAAGTTACGCTGTCGCCGGGGAATGTCGGGTTGATGCTGTTGTCCGCTGTGAAGGAGCCTTGGACATTGTCGATGTAGCCACCCTGACTGTCACGATATAACGCGACTCGTCCCGCCAGCTTGCCATCGATAAGTGGAGCATTGATGACTAAGCCCATATTATTACTTGCTTCACCGCCAGCGGTACTCGAGACGCCGCCATTAAAACGCACGTCCATCTCATCGATTACGGGTTTGTTGGTGATCAGGCGCACGGTGCCTGCCATTGAACTGGCACCATAAAGGGTACCTTGCGGCCCAGGTAATACTTCAATTCGCTCTAGGTCAGCGACGTAGACATCCAGATTGCGTCCGCCTGCCGTTACCGGTTGCTCGTCCAGATACAACGCGACGTTAGGCGCAGACCCTTGGGACTCTGCGACAGTGATGTTGATCGCGTCGACAGCTGCGCCGCGAATATAGATTTCGTTTTGGCCGGGGCCGCGGCCTCCAGCGTTAACATTTGGTAGATACTTTATGTAGTCGACGAAGCTCTTAATGTTTTGTTCTTCAAGGGAATTTTCGCTCATCACCTGGATCGCGACTGGTGCATCCTGAAGTGGGACGGCGCGTTTGGTAGCTGTGACAATGACTTCTTCGATCTCTTGTGGCGCCGCGTGAGCCGTGCCGGCTGCGAGTGTTGTAACAATGGCTGCGTTGGCCGAAATTACAGCGGCGCTCAATTTTCCGAGACGAAACATAAAATACCCTCATAAATTGCAAGCGGTCACCATACAGGCCTAGGTCGGAAACATCAAACGCGTATATTGCCACGAATAACAAAAGTTAGTTTTCGTCTTGCTGAATGATATGAGCGGCAAAAACACCGACACATGGGGTGATTTTTGGATCACCATATAAAAAATCACCACTCACGAAAAAGTTGACGTAGTAAAGTCGCTATAGCGCTGTGTTTTTGGCCTGTTCTAGGTGCGCGGAGCGTAAGCTTGAGTAAAGGCTGTACATCATCATAAGCAGAATCACTGTGAACGGAAAAGCGGTAGCGAGCGCAAGTGCCTGCAGTGACGCAAGCCCGCCACCCAACAACAGAGAAATGCCCACAAGGCCGAGGGTTACGCACCAAAAAACGCGCTGGGCAAGAGGTGTGTCGGTTTTCCCGCCCGCGGTCATTGTGTCTATAACCAGGGAGCCGCTGTCCATGGAGGTAACAAAAAATATCAGCACCAGAACGATGCCGACTATGGACGTTAGGGTCGTCATTGGCAGTTCTTGCAAGAAAACGAAAAGCGTTAGCTCCGCTTTAAACTCTTTGACGCTGTCAGCGACGCTGACGATGCCTTGGTCAAAGTACTGGGCCATGGCGGTATGGCCAAAAATTGTCATCCACAGGAGAAAAATGAATGAGGGAGCGAGGATGGTAACGACGATAAATTCGCGGATGCTTCGGCCGGTAGAGATGCGCGCGATGAACATACCGACAAAGGGTGAGAAGGCGATCCACCACGCCCAATAGAATGTGGTCCAACCGTGCATGTAGTAGTCATCTTCGCGCCCGACCCAAGAGCTGAGTTGCGGCAGATATTCGACGTAGCTCCAAGCGTATACCGGGAGGTTAAGCAAAATTTCCACCGTGGGACCGACCAGCAGCACGAACAGTCCTAACCCGAAGGCTAATCCCATATTAAATTCGCTCAAGCGTCGAATCCCACCGTCCAGACCGCGGATCAAGGAAATGAGCGCAATACCGGTAATCGCGGCGACGACAATGAGGTTGGTGAAAGCGCCCACTGGAACGTCGAAAAGATAGTGCAGGCCGGCGGTGGCCTGTTCTGCGCCGTACCCCAACGAGGTGGCAAGGCCGAACAGGGTCGCGAACACCGCGATAATGTCGATGATATGCCCTGGCCAGCCCCAGGTGCGCTCGCCGAATATAGGGTAGCAGGTGGATCGGATCAGCAGCGGCAAGCCGCGGTTGTAGCAGAAAAACGCCAGTGCCAAACCGACGAGCGCATAAACAGCCCATGGATGAAACGCCCAGTGGTAGACCGATGTCGCCATGGCGAGCCGATTCAGTGCGTCGCCGGTGACGGTCTCGTTCAAAGGCGGTGTTATGGCGTGATTCATCGGTTCCAGCACCCCGTAGAACATTATGCCAATGCCGATTCCGGCAGCGAACAGCATGCATACCCAGCTCAGACGGTTGAACACGGGCTGCGCATGCGCGCCGCCGATGCGAATGCGACCCACGGGCGATGCCGCAACTAAAACGCAAAAAAGTAGGGTTACGTTCATGCTGGCCATAAAAAACCAGTCGAGATTTTCGGTGAGCCAGTAGCGCATGGTGACAAAGATCGAGGCTGCTAGATCCGGCCGTGCGAGGGTAAAGGCGATGAACACGAGTATGGTGATACTGCTTATAAGGAAAACGGGATGATGAAAATCTAAACCGAATGCGGTGCGGTTATCGTCGCCGATTGTATGGCCGTGCGAGTAAGGGCTGACGGCAGGAAAAGGCTTGCTTTGAGACAAAGGCGCTCCGAGTTCGGCTAAGCAGCGGCGACGGTAACAGAAAAATCAAATTAAAGGTGGTTTCTAGTGCATTGCGGCCGTCCGGTTTAGTCCTAGAACATTGATGCGCACTCTTGATAGTCTGACATTAGGCAGCAAATGGGGGAGTACTTTGGCGGGAAAGAAAATTGGGGGCGGAGAGACCCAGGGTCTGCAATACAACTCGATCACACCGCGGTTTGGCGTTGAGTTGGGTGTCGACAAACCACTGTTAGCGCTCGATGACGAGGAAGTAGGTGCTCTGGTGCAACTGGCGGCGGAGCGCGGCGTTGTGGTTGCGCGTGATCAAGATATGACTCCGCAGCAGCAAGCGGATTTTGCTCATCGATTGGGTTCTCCTCTCACCACACCGGTGAACAAGGGGAAGCTGCCGGAAGAATTGTTGCTTATTCAGGCGAACGAAAAGTCCAAAGGCGTGGCGGGCAACGGTTGGCATTCGGACGTTTCCAGCGCGGTCAAACCACCTGGGCTATCGATGTTGCGCATGGATATTGTTCCAGACGCCGGTGGCGACACGCTATTCGCCGACATGCGACAGGTTTTTGAATCCTTGTCACCAGCGATGCAGAATTTTTTGCAGACCCTACATGCGCGCCATGAGCCCAGAGGGCACTATCTTTATCTGAGCGGTGCTAAGCGTTTGGATGAACTGCCATCGGTTGAACACCCGGTTGTGCGGTCGCACCCGCTAACCGGCGACAAAGCCATCTATGTGAATGATGGTTTTGTCGCGAAAATCGTTGAACTGAGCGGTTCCGAAAGCCGCGCACTGTTAAACATGCTCTATGATCTAGTAGCCTATGCCGTGAACTTTCAATGCCGCGTGCGATGGCAGCCGAATACCGTGGTGTTTTGGGACAACCGCGTGGTGCAACATCACGCCGCGTTCGACTACTGGCCCGAAAGACGTCGGGGTTATCGCGCAACTATTGAGGGCGAGGCGCCCATACTTTTGCAATAAGGCCGATGCGCCTATTTCATGCAATGACCTGCCCTGTGGTGGATGTTGCCAATCGGAGATTGCTATGACTGCAGTTCAAGACGATATTCAGTTTGCGGAGCTGCATGATGCTCCCGTGCAGTACATGCAGCGGCTGCGGGACTACTACCTGGCGTTGGGTTACGACAATCCCTACCGCTGGGCGCAATATGCCCATGTGCCTTTCTGTCCGCCGGATAAGTCGCTCAGCGAGAGTCGAATAGGGCTGGTAACAACCGCAGCACCCTTCAAACCCAACGCCGGTGAGCAGGGCCCAAGGGCCCCGTATAACGCGGCGGCTAAGTTTTATCAGGTTTATGGGTATCCCAGCGATCGGGATCAATTTTTAGGAATTTCTCATTTAGGCTATGACCGAGTTTATTCGACGGCTGAAGACAGTAACGCGTTTTTCCCGCTGCCGGCGCTGCGTGAAGCCGCTGCTCAAGGTCGCATAGGTGAGATCTCACCGCGTTATTACGGCGCGCCGACTAATCGCAGCCAGGCAACCACGGTGCAGCAGGATTGCGTCGATATTTTGCGCATGATGCAGCAAGATGAGGTGGACTTGGCGATTTTGGTGCCGAGCTGACCGGTTTGTCATCAGACCGTGAGTCTGATCGCGCGGCACTTAGAAGCGAGCGGTATTCCCACCGTAGTGCTCGGTTCGGCGAAAGATATCGTCGAGCACTGTGGGGTTCCCCGGTTTGTATTCAGTGATTTTCCATTAGGAAATTCTGCGGGTAAACCGAATGACCGCGACTCTCAAGCGGCGACTTTAGAGCTGGCCTTACAGTTGTTGGAATGTGCACCGACCTCAAGGACTACGGTTCAGTCACCCCAACGCTGGTCGGAATCTGTGGCTTGGAAGGTTGAATTCCAGAATATCGAGTATATGTCAGCTGAGGAAATCGCTCGTCGTCGCGCTGAGTTCGATAAGATTAAACAAGTAGGCCAGCAAATTAGAGACAACACCGAGGCGGCGCGCTCGAAAAAACGATAGGCGCGCTCTGAGGCAAGCAGATAGGTTGGCAGACGGGCTGATTGCGCTTGCAGCGCATAGGTGGCGCTGTTGATTGTCCTATCCGCCGCTAACGGGTGGGGCGGTGTCGATTGACGAAAAATAAAGAGGTGGCAGAACACGATGAGTTTGACGGCCTGGTCTTGGACTTTCTTGTTAGGTTATGTGGGCTTAATGGTCGGTATCGGTATCTACGCCCAGCGGCAGATAAAACACGCCGATGACTTTGCCACCGCGCGAGGCGCCTACGGGCCGGTATTCCTAGCGTTAGCATTTGCGGCGTCAACCGCCAGTGGTGCAACCTTTCTGGGCAGTCCGGCGATGTCCTATGAGTGGGGATTCAGTACGGTCTGGCTGCATTTTCTTTACCCAATAGGCGTTTATGTTGGCATTTTAATTTCCATGCGGTTGGTGGCGACCTCTGGCAACCGCTTTGGTAATCGCTCGATTCCAGAATATCTGGGCGATCGCTATCAATCCGACGCTATGCGCCTAATGGTGTCGCTGCTGTCGTTAGTGTTGTTTTTCTACTTAGCCGGTCAATTGGTCTCTGGCGTGGTTATGTTTGAGATCATGCTCGGTCTTGATTCCTCTTGGGCTCTGGGCATCACGACTCTGGTGCTGCTGGTTTACGTAGTGTTGGGTGGTGCCCACGCAGATATCCTTACCGATGGTGTACAGGGCGCAATGATGCTCGCATTGGCGCTCCTGGTGATCGTTTTGACGGCACTGGGTTGGGGTGTGGACGGTGGTTTTACCGGTTTGGTAGCTAATCTTGAGCAACAAGACCCGGTTTTGGTTGCGCCAATAAATCCGAATACGTCGTTATTTCACTCATGGTGGTCGATCTTCGTGATCGCTTTCGCGCATATGCCGCTTGGCTTGTTACCCCACTTGGGCAATAAGCTATGGGCCCTGGACAGCGGCAACAGCCGCTTGCAATTTGTCAAACTCGCGGCGCTATTTGGGTTGACCCTGGGGCTCTTGGGTTTGGGAGGGTTGCTGGCGCGCGTTTATTTTGGCGATGCGTTGTACGCAGACGGAGCAAACCCTAATCAAGCCCTGCCTTTGCTGTTCATCGAATTGTTCCCCACCTGGCTCGCGGCGTTGATCGGTGTTGGGGTGTTGTCTGCGGTTATGAGCACCGCAGACGGATTGGTGGTGTCCTCCTCGCAAATTATCGCCAACGATGTCTATCGTCGTACCCTCGCGCCGAAACTTCATCCTAATTTGTCCCAATCAGAGTTGGACAGTCGAGTGCTGTCGATCAGCCGCTGGTCCACGGTTGCGGTGTTGGTCATTTGTGCGGCGATGGCTTGGTCCCTGATGGACGTAAACGTCTCTTTAGTCGTTTGGATTGGCGTAGGAGGCATGATGGCGGCCTTTGCGGGGCCGCTGGTTTTGGGTGCGCTTTGGCCCGGTGTGACGCTGAAAGGAGCCTATTCGGGTCTGCTCAGCGGCTTCTTAGTTTTTATTATCATTCATGCGCAAGTACTTGAACCGCAATGGTTTATCGGAGTCGGGATGGATGGGGCGGTTGCGTGGCTGCGCGGCGAAGGCCCAAACCCTTACTCGTGTGCGGTCATGGGCGAAATCGTATCCGTTATAGTTACTTATACGGTTTCAAAATTCACAGCGCCCCTGCCTGAAGCGCATTTGCAGGTGATGTTTTCCGGTGCACAGGATTAGGGTTTAAACGACACAGAGGAACGCTGACGTGATGGCAAAACTCGACCATCTTATGTACGCGGTAGCGGATTTAGAGCTGGGTATGCAGCATATTTTCGAGCTCACCGGTGTTGCCCCGGTTATGGGGGGCGCACATCCGGGCATGGGTACCCGCAACGCATTATTGTCCTTCGGAGAGGATCAGTATCTCGAGATCATCGCACCAGATCCCGAGCAACATTTGCCAGGAACCACCGGCGAACTGCTGGCGCGACATGCGCAGCCAGGAATCCGTGCGTGGGCCGTCGCAGTTGAGGATCTTGTTGCCGTACGGGAAGAGGCGGCAACCCTGCGGATCGGGAGCCGCGACATTGTAGATATGGCCCGCACCACACCTGCCGGTATAGAACTGGCGTGGCAATTATTGTTTCTCGCCCACCCTCAGTGGCCGTTTTTTATTGATTGGCAAGAGTCGCCGCATCCGTCTGCTGCTGCACCGACCGGTTGCAGCTTGGCTGAGTTTGTCGTCTCGACTCCGGAGCCAGCAAAATATCGGGCATTAATGCAGGCGTTGCGTATCGACGTCGAAGTAGAGGCTGGTGAGATGGGTTTCGTCGCGACCCTGCAAACGCCAAAGGGTGCCGTTAAGCTTCCCTCTTGGCATTAGATTTAAAAAGATAACAAAAACAATATTTTAAAGATATTATCTCGAATTATAAATAATATCGGTTACGGCTTAGTGCCGCTAATTAGACATGCATCCCAAGCCTGTAAAGCGGGCCCTTAGCCTGGGCGCATTAATGTTCGGGCATTAGCG
>DEBN01000136.1:9105-11957 GCA_002348825.1 Gammaproteobacteria bacterium UBA2955 | reverse complement strand
CCGACATTTTCGACCAACGACTTATCAATTTCGCCTTTCTGCAGACCATCATTAACTTGTCTGGCAAACGGCCGAAACAGACCGCTTCTCGAAAAAACCGAAAACATATTATTGCTTACTGAGTCATTGAGCCCGTGCAGCGGTTTAGTAAAGTCATAACGGGAAAATTCTGAGGTTGTATCGGCCGCCTCTTTGAGCAGCCCCAAGAACATTGCGTGGTCTGTTACCGCATAAAAATCCAGTGGGCGACTCAGTTGGATTTGGTAGCCCGTAGGATGAAGAATGGCCTCGCCCTGAGCATATTTGTAGGCGTCGTGAGGCGTTGCGATGGTGCCAAACGTATAGGCATCAAAAGAATTTTCAGTATGCACATGCAAATCGCCGAAATACGCATTCTTATTGGGATTAAACGCGGGTTTTAAGGTGGTTTCGTCACTCAACTGGGGCGCTCGCTGAGTAGGAACATCGCGAGCATTCGTCGGACTTTCGGCCTCACCGCAAGCGCTCAGAGCAAACACAAGCACAAATAAAATCTTTCGATTTTTCATTAAATAACACCCCCAAAAAGCTGCTTAAGCCATTGTTCGACGATAAAGCGCCCGATCAAGTTCGGCACACCATACACGCAAATCTGCCTGCGCGACCATCAGTCAGTTTGTGCCCTTATCGCACCCGACCGCGATACCAGCAGAGTTTAGGATTGGTGAAGCAGAACCCAGCAGACACAACCGCATGATCGAGATTGTCCAAGATGCGGGGTTATGCATAGAAACAGACACCCCGAACGATCGAATCAAATGTCATCTGCGCATACGACGATGACACCGTCGATCTATTTACGCAAAAGATAGCTTGCGCCAAATCGTCGTGCTTAACTTCAGCTCGATGGGTTACGCTAATGGCATAACGCATGAGCAAGAATATATAGGCGCATAACAATAATGGCATTGCTCCTTTTCCTGTTAGCACAACAACATCAATGCAAAGCAGAAGCGCTATGTTTAAAGACAAAACCATTTTAATCACCGGCGCTGCCAGCGGGCTTGGACGGGCATGGGCCGAAGGTTTCTGCGCCGATGGTGCAACGGTTATCGCCGCAGACATAAATGGCCAAAGACTCGCGGAAGTTTCTGCCGCACTGCATCTAACTGTAGATGTCAGTGATGCGGCTCAGGTCAAACAAATGATCGCCGACAGCGTGGAGCGAACAGGCCGCATTGATGTGCTTTTCAATAACGCGGGTCTTGGTTTCAATAAACGACTGGAGAACAGCGCCGACGGCGATTTTGAACAGCATGTTGCAGTGCACCTATTTGCCATGGTCAACGCCATGCGCGCCGTGATACCCCTCATGCGCGCACAAAACTATGGGCGCATCATTAATACAATTTCACGCAACGCAGAATACGACGCTGTTGGCACGTCGGCCTACGCTGCAGCAAAAGCAGCCATGTGGGCCGCGTCGAGGGTAGCCGCCGCCGAGCTCCAAGGCACAAACATACTGATTAACATGTTGATCCCGGGGCCCACCCGAACGGCGATTTGGGGCAAGGATATGGCGCATTTTCAGGAACCTTCGGCAACCTATCCAACCGCTAAAATGCTGGCCTCTTTTGCCAACGACGGCCCTTCCGGCAAGGTTTATTGGAACAAGGCCGAATACCCAATGTTCCGAGAAGGCAATTAAAGCGACGATTTTTCCGAAAGTACTTCTTTTGTGGATTGCAGATTCACCCGCCAAGCGCCGCACATTAGATGAGCAAACCAGGTGCCTTAGGCAGGTTAACGCTTTCTCTCTGGGATAGCGGCTCCCCAGTCGGAGTGCTCAGCCTGCAAAATCGTTACAGCGCGACGGCGCCACCCGATGGGGAGCACAAAAAAATCCGCGCTGGAAAATTAACCTAAACAAAAAAATCAGCAGTTTACGAATAAACTCGATGCGCAGAAGCTTACGAACCTCTGAGCTTGTAGATCGCCGTTAAATTAATCGTCATTACGCACATTTCATCTTTTTGATCGAATAAATTAACGAAGACATCTATAAATTCGTGCCCTTTCTTTTCGTAAATTTTGTTTATTTCCATTTGAGCAATTAAAGCGCTGTTTAAACTGACTGCTCGGTAGTTCTGAGATATGGTCTGCAAATGCACCCACGGGTTCATGAACGCATTTGCAGCCAAGATCCAATTAGAGCATCCCAACAAAAAAGATAGGTTTGCGTATCCGCCCACTTTGGGCTGAAGCAATGTAGGTAGAAGGTTTTCGTCAGTTAAATAAATTACTGGGTCATCATCAGGCCAAGAATAGCTAAATGATCGACATCCTTCGGCTTTAAGTTGCTCCCATACCGTCCTGCTCGCTTGGGGTGCTGCGTAATCGCGGTCGGCTAATTTGTCTTTTCTTAAGCGCGGCGCCGGGGGTAATGCCTCGGTCAACGCCACCTCTGCGTTTGCACTGACTATTCCGTTGCCTCTGACTAAAGTGGTGTTCGCTCTGGTGGAGTCAATCATGTCGGTTTTGACGTCGAATAGTTCTTCGTCATAGAGCGGCGAGGTTATTCGACAGTTTGCGTATCCTTTGTCGAGCCAATCCTTGCCCCAGAGTTCTACCAACGGATGCACAAGATACGCAGATATGGTGACCCCTGGTACCAAACCTCCTTCAAACCCATATTCCTGTGCGAGCTCATCACTATGGATTCTATTCTCGGAGTCTGGAGCGGTATTCAGCGCAGTTGCAGACCATGTTTTCATAGGCTTTTTATCGATGATTTTTGTTAACTATAGGTATTTTCATTCGATCAATAAACTTTGCAACAGTGTCGTAGCTATCGTCATGACTCTGGGCGCGTG
>DEBN01000136.1:5799-8802 GCA_002348825.1 Gammaproteobacteria bacterium UBA2955 | reverse complement strand
TGCAACAGTATCGTAGCTATCATCATGACTCTGGACGCGTGGCCAAAAGCCCTGCGTAATGCAAAATGGCTCGGCAACCCGCCATAAACCAAGTAGCTGGGTCTCTGGCCAGGGATTTTTGGTAACCTAAAGGGGCTACGCAATAATTCACACGTACATCGACGCGACGGTGTCAACTTGGGGAGAGCACTATGAGAGCAGCCATCATGCGTGATGCCAAAATCGTTGTTGACGAAATGGCCATGCCAGTTCCCAGTGAGCATGAGGTGCTGGTCAAAACCTTGGCTTGTGGCATCTGCGGCTCAGACTTGCATGCTTTAAAACACGGTCACGATATGGTGCAGACGTCGTTGGAAACCGGCGGCTCCTTTGTGATGGATCTGTCCAAAGACATCGTTATGGGTCACGAGTTTTGCGCCGAGGTTCTCGATTACGGCCCCAACACCAACCGCACCCTAAAGCCAGGCACTCGGGTTTGCTCCTTCCCCACCACTGTGCACAACGGCAGCTTAGCGACAGTGGGTTATTCCAACCTAGTGCCGGGTGGTTATTCTGAAAATATGGTACTCACCGAATCCATGCTGCTGGCCGTGCCCAATGGATTGCCTACTGCCCACGCAGCGCTTACCGAACCCATGGCCGTCGGCCTCCACGCGGTGAGAATGGCAAAGCTTAACAAGGGCGAGGTGCCCCTGGTGATTGGCTGTGGCCCAGTAGGTTTGGCTGTAATTGCTGCGCTGAAGCAGACCGGCGTGGGGCCAATCATCGGGGTGGATTACAGTGCCAAACGCCGCGAGTTGGCCGAACTGATGGGAGCGGACGAGATCATTGACCCTAGCAAAACGTCTCCTTATGAATATTGGCAGGACATTGCTAAGTACGATGCTAATGGCAATCTGCTGCCCATCGAACCGTTCTCTGGCCAAAGCTTCCGTGAGGGTGTCTTTTTTGAATGTGTTGGGGTGCCGGGCGTGATCGATCAAATCATGGCAGGCGCGCCATCGAAGGGTCGTATCGTCGTGGTTGGCGTCTGTATGGAAACAGATCAGATTCGCCCGCTCACCGCGATCAACAAAGAATTAAACCTGCAGTTTGTCTTGGGTTATCAGCCGGACGAATTTGCAGAAACCCTGCACAACATTGGCGAAGGGCATGTGGATGTCGCGCCGCTGATTACCAGCACCGTCGGGCTCAACGGCGTGGCGCAGGCATTTGAGGAACTGGCAGATCCCGAACGCCACGCTAAAATTCTGGTTGATCCAACCCTGCCTGCTTAGCGCTAGCCGAACCCGCCCGCCTAAGGCAAGCATGGAAGTGCAGATCGATTACCGTATTCAACACAGCGACGACGGCTACCAGTCGTTGTTGCTGGCAACCCGGCAAACCTGGACACACTGTGGCCGGCCGGACACCAGCCCGACTCCATTAAGAGGAACTCGTGCGTATCAGTGGTGAAGTGCAGAGAGGTTTCGAGCCGGTGCGCGAACTCTTTCAACGGTCCTTGTCGGACTCTCGGGACAAAAATACCCAACTTTGTGTCTATGTCGGAGAAGAACGGGTTGTGGACCTGTGGGCCAGTGCTGCCAAAGACGATTTCTCGCCAGATTCCTTGATCAATGTGTTCAGCAGCGGTAAGAGTCTCGAATCAATATTGATGGCCATGCTGGTCGACCAACAGCTGCTCGATTTCAGCGAGCCCGTGGCCGTCTATTGGCCGGAGTTTACGGGCGATGGCAAAGACGCGCTGACGGTGGCAGATGTGATGCGTCATGAAGCAGGGCTTGCGCAGTTGTCTGTCAACCTGTCGGCAAAACATTTAACAACTTCGGCACTGAAAGAAAATAGCGTCGGTACCATATTAGAGCAGCTCCCTTTGCGTTTTCCTGAAGGCGATTCGCCGCGGGAGTACCACGCGCTCACGCGGGGCTGGATCGCTAACGAGATATTCCGACGTGTAGAACCCGCTAAACGCACCATGGGCGAGTTTCTTCGAGAGCAAATAAGCGAGCCGTTGGGTATTGATCTGTATTTCGATATCAACGTCGACGAGACCAGCAGACTGTGTCGGGTCCAACCCCGCAGCTTGATGTCCCAGTTATTGGACAGTTTCTCGCCGGGTTCACAGGCGCGTGCTATTGGGCTAACACCGATGGAGATGCTCAGAAGAAGTCGTGAACTTATAGCGGTGTTCTCAGGTGTTTCGCGCTCACCATTAACGCCGCCGCTGGAGGGCATTGCGAAGGAACGGTTTGGGATTTTTGATTCGCCTGCCTATCTGCAGGCGCAGACGCCCTCCGCGGGTGCCAAATGTTCAGCGCGCGGGCTGGCTAAGCTGGCTGCAGCCATGGCCAACGGCGGGCGGATCGAAGGTCGAACTGTGCTCGGTCAAACCGGCCACGACGCGTTGCATGGCGCACCAGTCGAGCGCTCTATGACGATTTTGAATACCACCTTCACCCAGGCAGGCGTAGCACTGTTTAAAGAATCGGATGCGGCGAAAGGCAGATTCGAGGCACACTTTAACAAGGGTCGCGGCGGGTATTATGGTTGGATGGGATTGGGTGGGTCGGTGTTTCAGTGGCACCCCGAGGAGCGAATCGGATTCGCTTACGTGCCGACGGCGCTGAATCCTATCGATCTGTTCAACGAACGCGGTAAATCGTATCAAAAAGTGGTGCTCGACTGCGTAGCGGCCAAATCTTAAGCGATGAGGTTGATTTGCAACCCGACATGAGCCTCTGTGAGCATGGAGGCGTGAAGCATTTGCAGGCCACTTAGAACTCCAAAACCTGCGACTCCTGGGGCGCGCTAAATACACTCGTTTTGCAGGCATTCTCACCGGCAAAACTTCAAACAAAAGCGTTATCGGACACGCCCCGAGCCGGGGTTCTGTCGCCCCTGGCAGTTGTTGGACACCCGCTTTATCTGGTTCGATGTCTGCAGCCCACGCCCACGGTTGAAGACCACTGATAAGCTGGCACTCATCCAATTTTCTAATCGATT
>DEBN01000136.1:0-5406 GCA_002348825.1 Gammaproteobacteria bacterium UBA2955 | reverse complement strand
GCCACTTATGTCGCTAGCGCTGCTCGATGCGAATCTCACCCGAAACCCCGAAAAACTCGGCTCCATGCGGGTCAATACCCGCGTGAATTAACCGATATTCGCCGGATGCCACTTCGGTTGGTATGTGCCAACTCAGCGTCGCAACCATGGCGCCATTTTCAGAACGCCAACGCACTTTAGTGCTCCAATCACTGTCGGTTGCTACTGTTTTCCAGCCGCTATTGGTCTTGTGCTCTACCCGCAGATAATTGACGTCGGTTCTGAAAGCATCCGTTGGATGACTCGACCAGAACTCCGCTGCAACGGTTTCGCCGCCAGAATACTCGGGTTTATGTCCGCGATGTTTCGAATATAAATCGCCGTAGTTGACGTGCTCTGGAATTTCTCGATTTTCCCTACCAGGCAACGAAGTTGCGAAAGACTTGCCGCGCCAATCATCGTAAACCGTCTTTGAGGTAGTTTGGCTGCCCGCTTTGATGCCACTGGCAAGGCCGTTCGCAATTTGCTGATACGCGGGCAGCGTCCAGCGGCCGTGCAGGGTATGCCCGCCCTCGTATTGTTGGACTAGGTATTCTTCAGGGGTAGTGACATACCCCGCGTAGCCGTTGGCGTAACCCGCGATAACAATATGAGTTGCTAATTCTCCCAACTCTTGCATAACCGCTGTTTTTAGGCGCCGCCCCGCCATGGTTGTCACTTCAGCGGGCAACGCCAGTATCGCCAGTTGCCCCACGAGCGCCAAAGTCACCGACCGAATTTGCGATTGCAGCGGTGGCTCGCCACTGCCCGTCTCAAAAAGAATCGGCTTAGGAGATTGGCAACTTCGAACGCGCTCCGTCCATCTCGGCGCATCGGCTAACCATCTAATTAAAAAGTCCAGCACAAAACTTTGTTCGGTCATCCCCTCTCGAAACAAAAAATGCCCGCCGCCATCCTCGGTTGACCCTCCGGCAAACGAATAGCCATAGGCGGAGGGACAGGTCGTTTGCTCTCCGGCTTTTGTGAACCTCGGGTCTATTTGATAGTCGCGCAGGTCGACATAAATCTGACGCGTTTTAATTGGACCTGCAAGCGGCTCACTAGCGTTCGCATACGCCGCTAAAGCAGCCTGTAACTGGCGTTCGCCCATGATCTTTGTGGTTTCGAAATCCGTCTTACCGGGCCCAGTATTATCGAGGTTTGTGTTCGGTGTCACGTCTCCAGCATCTGCCTGAGCAAACGCCGCTACAAAGCCGTTTTTCTCTGTGTAACGATTGCCGCGCAATTGTTCCATTCGCCATGACGCGTAGCCCTTATGGTCACCCGAAACCAAGCGGTTATAAAAATTCATAGCGGTAGGATGAAGTGCGTACCAATTGAGCGCGCCGATAGCGCCAGAGTTACCGACAAACTTTAGCAGGGTCATCTCGGTTGGCGTATTTGCGGCGTACTGGTCTCGTTCCCTCTGTGGATTTTCAAGATAGGCGGTCATGGACCTGTTGGCACCCGCATTCGCGATGCGTTTCTTTGCGAGATAGATGTTGCCTGGCTGAAGGTCTTCGTGTGCCTCGACAATCGAGCTCGTAATTCCGCTCACAATCGCCTCGAAGTACTCTGGGTAAAATCCCCCATCAAAACCATTATCGAGGCGCGAATGCCAATATCCGCCGGGGCCCGCATGAGTATGGGTAGCGCTGAGAATGACATTCTTTATCGTGTAGGCGTCGCCGTATCGATCTCGTAATCGGTCGATAACGGCTAAAGTTATGTGGTGTTCGATACTGCCTAAGTCAGCGCTGACGAATACCAGCCGCTTGGCGGGATCCTCGGCCTGCGCGACCACAAACGCACGGGAGCGCTGCCTAATATGCAGCCCTTCTGTCACCTGATCCGCACGACCAAAACCCCACATCTGCATACCGTGCAGCGGTCCTGTTATATCAGCGAGACCGCGACCAACAAGATAGGGCGTTGCCGCATCAAGCGCACATACTGGCGAAGCGAGCAGGATCAAAAGTAAAAACGGTAATTTTCTGCATCGAGATTTCATGCTGCTGGAACACCCTTCAGTACGCTGATAAGACATGCGTACGCTGCATCTGCACCAATACTCGCTCAATGATATCGGGCCAAGACGAGCGCAACCGCTGTTGATTTTACACGCTAACGGCGCTTGGAAACTTCATCCGTGGGCACGGCTCTGGCCGATTCGCAATAGTCGTAGCAAATTGCTTTTCCATCTTCGGCCTTTTCTGCGACACTCACCTGTCTTGGTAGTAAAACTCGGGAGACTCACAGTGGATCTTTGGAGTTGGTTTGACAGCAATGAGGGGGTTTTGAGTGGCATTGCTGCGGCCTTGGTTATTTTTGGTGCGCTAATAACAGTCGGCCGGAGCTTTTTATTCCGCTTATTCCGGCCTGATGATAAGCAAACACACCTCTCGCTGACACAGTTAAGTTCCCCCTCACCCCATCCGATCCAATTCGCCGACTCAGACGGGGTGAACATCGCTTACAACGTTCAGGGGAAGACAGATCCCACGCTTCTGGTTTCACCCGGAATAATTTCAAACCTTCACGTCTCTGCAAATCTGCCGCCAATAAAAAACACCATGGAGGCACTGGGGAAATTCGCTCGGGTAATAAATTTTGATAAGCGGGGCCAGGGACTGTCAGACCCTATATCAGCTGTGGCCACCCTTCCCGAGCGGGTTAAAGACATTCAAGCCGTCGCTGACTCGACCCAGAGCGAGAAATTTTTTCTCATGGGCATATCAGAAGGCGGTCCAATGAGCATTAAATTTGCCGAGGAGAATCCCCATAGGGTGCGTGGTTTAATACTATTCGGCACGACGGCAAAATTTATCCGTTCTGAAGATTATCCAATCGGCATTTCTGAAAGATCCCTTAACGTCACCGGTGAAAATTGGGGTCAAGGAAACGCGCGCGACATTCTGTTCCCAAGCATATCCCGAGAGGTGATGGATGACGCCACCTACAAAGGGTTTGAGAAACTTCTAGCGGATAAGAGGTCTATTATTCAGATCGTTGAATACATGAAAACGCTGGACGTAAGAGCTCTATTACCCAACCTGCGCTGTCCAACCCTGGTCGTTCACTTTGCCGGCGATCTGGCCGTTCCGTCCCGCATGGGGCGCTACCTGGCAGACCATATTCCAAATGCGGAATTTTTAGAAATCGCGGGTGTCGACCACTGTGATCTTGCCAATGCGCCCGAAGCGATTGAAACCATCAGACAGTTCATGAGCCGCTGATTACCCGAAACTATGTGGCATAGCTCGAGGAACCCAGCGACCAGTTCGACGACATTAGCCTGAGCATAGCGGACAGATCAGGCCAGGGGTGACCATTGTTTTTGCGAGTGTGAAATCCGCTATCGCGACGTTGGGGATGGAGCCTGACATCAAATTTTGGCGGACTTGTAACCAGCCAGTAAAGCGACAGCAACATTGACCGAGTTCGGTCGCTCTATTGAGACCTAATTGTTTATCAGTAGAGTGTCGGCCGCCTGCCGAATGAACGAAAAACCGCCGCAGTGATCATCTGCAATTTGCAGATACATAACTGCGCCTACCCCGAGCAAACTCGAGGTGACAGATGCGGAAACATGCGTTGGCTCAATTCGCATCTGGCGTCCGAATCCAGCGTATCGTCATCGATCAATTCGGCCAAAATGGTGTCGAAATTAACCAATTCGTTAGACATTCTCACACCGCCATAGTCTGCTTCATCAAAGATTATCTGACGTTCCTCGGATTCAGCGTTGCTCCAGGATTGCCAAAGCGTCAGATCACCATCACGGCCTTTAGCAGGATTACCGGTATGTGCAAATTCAGCCCAATAGCTCATCATGCTATCGGATAGATTTCTAGCAGCCTGTTGGTCAGCGAGCACTAGGGCGGTCTCTAGTAAATCTAAATTGCCAAAGACGAACGGCAGTTCCAGCGCATGGGCGCCGCCCAGCAGGTCCCGCAGATTCAGCGTTAACAAGTTACGCAAATTACCCCAATCAAAGCGGTAGGCATACACATCAGGCTGCTGCGATTCTTTCAACACAGCGGCGATTTCGTCTACGCCGAGCGCTTTCCAGTAAAGCGATCCATATTTAACCGATTGAAAATAATCGTCCTTATTTTTCACCATAACGGGAAACCCAAACATTCGATGCGTAAACCAGGGGTTCGAGAGGGTGAATAGTTTCGTTTCGTGTTTATTACTGCCAAGAATTATCGGTGTGGCGTTGAATTTTTCCGAGTCCGACAACACCTCTAATACATCGGTATTGTTCGGTAGCACATAGCCATCGGCCAGCAAATTGAGCGGAATCTCATCCATATAACTCCAAAGAATGAAGGGGGCCGGCGCAGTTTGTTCGATCTCGCTGTCGGGCTCTGCGTCCTGACTAGGTTTTAGCGGTTCGAAGAACTTCTCTACCGCCGAGCTGCGCAAAAAATTCGCGACTTCCTCGGAGCTCATCTCGTTTTGAATCGCCGTACTCTCCTCCGGATTCGTGGCTCTGCCATGGAGCTGCAGCAGTCGATTCATTTCCTCTCTGCCACTGCGAGGCAATCCACCATCAGCTACATAGCTTTCCGCGCTGTCCATATCCACTAATCGAAGACCGCCGCTTTGCGCTATCGCCTTGTGATAAAGACCAGCGGCCAGCGGCGAAACGACCATGGACATCACATTCCAACCTCCAGCCGATTCGCCGAAAATTGTTACGTTGCCAGGATCGCCTCCGAACGCGCTGATGTTTGTCTGCACCCACTCTAGGGCTGCAATAATGTCCAGAGTTCCATAATTTCCAGAATTATCCTTTGCCGCCATGGGCTCAGTTGCAGCTACTTTTAACGCTGGATGAGAAAACCAGCCTAAAGTGCCCAGCCGGTAGTTAATCGATACCAGCACAACGTCATGGTTAGCCGCGAAGCGACGGCCATCGTATAAGCCGCCCGCGTCGGCACTACCGAAAACGTTGCCTCCGCCATGTATAAAGAACATTACGGGCTTCGCCGCGGATTCTGAGTCTGCACTCCAAACATTTAAATACAGACAATCTTCGTTACCCGATGCGCCCAGCATTCCCTGAGGACATTCATCACCAAACTTGATCGCAGGTTTTGGCGTATCCCATGGCTCTACCGCTCGAGGCGCACGCCAGCGCAGATCTCCGGTCGGTGGCTTCGCATAGGGAATCCCTAGCCATACATTCACACCGTCATCGATAAAACCTACTACGGGACCCGACTGCGTATCTGTTAAGGTCTCCTGCGAAATCTCCGGGATTAGCGCATCGCCTCCAAAGCGGCTGAGGTACCAAAATATAGCCAGCGCAGGAATGAGCAAAATTCCTAGAAGCCCAAAAATAACCCTTTTCATCTATCGCTCCTGGCTTCTAATTCT
>DEBN01000164.1:4618-8721 GCA_002348825.1 Gammaproteobacteria bacterium UBA2955 | reverse complement strand
GGAAGTCAGGGCGACGCTCTTAGACATCGCCTAGCGCTCAAGCTGCGCCGATCATTTTTTCCCAAAAGGGTATAAATTAGCCGTTAGAGATAACCAACCCATTAAGCCGTGATTTTTAGGCCTTAGCTGGTTAAAACTTGGTAGGAGATGGACGATGAACGATTTGATTGTCTTTCGCCCCGGCGATGTGGACATTCCTTTTATGGCTGCGTTCGTGCAGCAGGGCTCCGATATACTTTTTGTGTTAATTCCATTAGTTGCCGTCGCAACGTCGGTGTGGATACAAAACAAAAGGGTGCAAGATGTACATGGCCCGCTCACCACTTTCCTTCAGTGCTGGTGCCGGGTGGCAATGGATATTGGGTTGGTGATCGGTATTGGTGGCTCTGCCATAGGCGTTGCCGCGATGACTATTGGGATGTCTGAGCGTTTCGATGCGGCAGTTTCGGTCGCGCTTTTGACAATATTGTGGGGCGGCATATTGGTCGGCTTGGGGTATTTCCTCAAAAACCCCAATATTCCGATCGAGGTGACTGTTAACCGGCGAGGCGCGCTAATCTGCGCAGTTGTTTTCTTGGCGGTGGTAGGGACCAATATGGTTCAGACAAAGTTAACGGTGATCTGGTCCTATGCGCCGTGGTCTTCACAAGCGCTACTGCCTTATTTCTTTCTATTCGCGTTGTGTGGTGTGTTCATGCGCTTTAATGGAAAGCCGTGGATAATCTCGATAACTGACGCCAATCTGCTGGCTACCCTCGGTGGTTTAGCTATGGGGGTGGTGTACTGGTTCACCGCGGGCGGTGGGTATGAAAATGGCCGCTCGGCCGTCTATGTCTGCGCGCTCGTTTTGATCTGGGGCTCCATCGTCTATGTTCTCGCCTACATTATTTCTCTGTATTGCGGAGAGCATGAGCGAGGCAATTATCAAACTAAAACATGGCATCTGTCAGAGGCAGCGGTGTTCTTTTTCTTTTTGCTGTACGCACCTGTAGGCGCGACTGAATGGGCCAGAGAGTATTATGACCGGGCTGCGCAGCACGTTATAAACAAAGCTCAACAACAGCAAATTAATGAACTAAAAGCGCAGATCGAAAATTTGCGTGAGACCGCCGCAGAGCAGTGATGCGTTTCTGTCGTGGTGACTATCGAGTTGCCCACCAGGCTTAGGTCTAGACACCGCCAGCCGAGGGGTTATCGATAGCGTAAGTGATTGCGGTTGAGTTCAGAGATTTTGCTTACGCCCATAAGACGCATGTTGCGTTCGATTTCAGTGCGCATTATTTCTAATGCTCGCTCAACACCCGCTTGTCCTGCGGCGGCTAGGGCGTATAAGTAAAATCTTCCGCCACCTACCGCTTTAGCGCCAGCTGCCAGTGCTTTTAAAACATGGCTGCCGCGTTGGATGCCGCTGTCCATGATCACGTCGATGTCATCGCCGACTGCATCAACAATTTCTTGGAGCTGGTCGAAGGGCGCTCGGCTGCCGTCTAATTGCCGACCGCCGTGGTTCGATACGACGATCCCGGTAGCCCCTAATTCTTTAGCCTTTATAGCATCCTCTTGGCTCATCACCCCTTTCAAACAAAACTCTCCACCCCATAGCTCGATCATTTCCGCAACGTCATCCCAGGTCATAGTTGGGTCCAGCATCTCGGTAAAATATCGACCTACCGATACTGCGCCCCCCGACATATCCACGTAATCGTCGAGCTGTGGTAGCGAAAATTTTTCATGCACCAGATAGTTGAATGCCCATCGTGGCTTAATCGCGAAATTCACCAGCCCTGCAAGATTGAGTCGGAACGGAATTGAAAATCCTGTTCTTAGATCTCGTTCGCGATTGCCCCCGGTAATCGTATCCACCGTGAGCATTAATACGTCGACGCCAGCCGCCTTGGCGTTCTCGAGCATCGCCCGATTTAGGCCACGATCCTTGTGGAAGTAAAATTGATAGCACTGGGGTCCGGGGTATGCCTGACGGATTTTTGCAAGACTCGCTGTCCCCAGTGATGACACACCGAACATGGTGCCGTATTTGTGTGCCGCTGCGGCGACTGCGTGCTCGCCCTGATGATGAAAAACACGCTGCAGTGCAGTAGGGGAGCAGTATATGGGCATTTCTAGGCGTTGCCCCATTATGTTCACCTCCAGGTCGACCGACTCTGTGCCCCGCAGCACATTGGGCACCAGATCACAGTCGTCGAAACTGGCGGTGTTGCGAGCATAGGTTCTCTCGTCTTCCGCTGCGCCGTCTATGTAATTGAAGATAGGGCTCGGCAGTCTTCTTTTAGCGAGTCTGCGAAAGTCGTGAAAATTATGGCATTTGGCCAGTGGCATCATTGAGTTCCAGTAGTCCGGGTGATCATTCCGCATCGGCGGCCAGTTTGGGGGCTCCTGCAGAGTTGTGGTCATAATACAGGTCTTCAACCGAGTTTCGGGGTTTAAATCCGCGAGGTGCGGCAACAGCTCTGTATTACGTGGTGAAATTCGACTTGGTGCGAAGAGCGGCCACAGCATAAGCAAGGCTACCGCTAGCGAATGAACGGTTTGTTGACCGACGCGCGAGCGCAATGCTGGCTTCCGAGTGGATTCTCAAATAGTCTTGTGCCATCTCAGGAGGAGGGATCTCGTGAACCAAGATAACGCAGGTGCGTCCGCGCGCGATTACGGATTTTTGATGTTCTT
The DNA here is from genome assembly GCA_002348825.1 of Gammaproteobacteria bacterium UBA2955. Taxonomy (GTDB): domain Bacteria; phylum Pseudomonadota; class Gammaproteobacteria; order Pseudomonadales; family Azotimanducaceae; genus UBA4421. The sequence continues at coordinate 6,036 of DEBN01000164.1, read as the reverse complement.
GACGTTACTCAACGTGATGAACTTTGTGGATCGGCAGCTACTTGCAAGTTTTGCAAACTGGATTGTGCCGGATCTTGGTCTAACGAATACTCAATTTGGTTTGCTTACCGGCCTGATCTTTATCATCTTTTATTCTGTCGCGGGACTGTTTATGGGTGTGCTGGCCGATAAGGTAAACCGCACCCGCCTGATTGCCGGTGGTTTAGCGCTTTGGAGTACGTTAACGGCGCTGTCTGGTGCGGCGAAGGGGTTTCTAAGCCTGGCCGTTCCGCGGCTATTTATTGGGGTCGGCGAGTCGATTATGACGCCGACCTCGATGTCGCTGTTAGCGGACCGGTTTCCATCAAGTCGGCTAGGTTTTGCCTCGGGCGTTTACTACATGGGAGTGCCTGTGGGTGTGGCCGCGAGCCTTATTGTCGTCGCTTACATGGAGCCTATTCTTGGGTGGCGCGGTTGCTTTTACGCCTTGGGTGGCGTGGGCGTATTGTTGGCGATCGTGATGTTTTTCATAAAGGAAACGCCGCGCAAGCACGAGGTTGAGGCAACCGAACCGGTAGAAAAGCCGAGCGTGCGCGAGATCCTGCAAATTTTATTCGACGCGTTGCGACGCTCGCCGGCTTTAACCATGACCATTGGTGGCGGTGTGGCTTTTCACTTCATTCTGGGTGCGGCGGTTTTCGAACAGCTGTGGTTCGTGGAAGAGCGCGGTTTCGACCGCACAGAAATTGCGGAACTCACCGGTTGGATCGCTTTGGTGGGAGGCATTCTGGGTAACTTGTTTGGCGGCGTTGGCGGAGACGCTTTTTTGCGCAAGACGGGTATGGGTCGACCGATGTTTCTGTTCTGGATTATGTTGTTACTAACGCCACTGACCATTGCGTATCGGTTTGTTGATCCCGCCTCGCTGATGTTTATGGTTGGGATTTTTCTTGGTTATTTTCAGCTCGGCTGTTTCTATGGCCCGACGTTTTCAACAGTGCAGGAGCTGGTGCCGCCGCAGATCCGCGGCACCCTCGTGGCGTTTTATATTTTGTCGCTCAACCTGGTGGGCTTGGGTATTGGTGTTACCGGGGCGGGTTATGCGATCGACTGGATGGCTGAGGCAGGTGTTGCTGAGCCTTATACGATTACGCTAGTGGTGTTTTCTATCGTCTCCGCATTGGCTATTCCGCTGTTTTACTTTGCAGGTCGGAGATTTGAAAAGGATCGGGCGGCGTTGTACGCCAGTGTTAATTAACCGCGAGCTGAATTCGCAGCACCGTAACTCTAGGCGCGTTGCTGCTAACAGCCCGGCTCAGGCCGCTGCTGATGCGGCGACTACTCGCGGCGGCTAAAATTCCGCTCACACTAATCTGCTGGCGTCGCACGCGGCCGTTGAGGTCGGCGTAAGCCAATTCCAAAATCAAACCGGTAAAATC
>DEBN01000164.1:0-4218 GCA_002348825.1 Gammaproteobacteria bacterium UBA2955 | reverse complement strand
AAGCGTCCGGCTGCCGGGCAATACGCAGCCTGACCAAGGAGGTAAGTGCGGCCTCGCCGGCTGCGCCGGTGTCTTTGCTGGCGGCGGAAAAATACTTTAGTGCTTGGTCTAGGTTGCCCTCAGATTCAGCTATTTCGCCCAGAGCGTTGTAAGCGGCTGCTGTGGGCAGCAATTCGATACTGCGGGTGAGGCTGCTCTTGGCAGCGTTGATCTCGCCCAAGTCTCGACTCACCAGACCGCGCTGTAAGTGCGGGTAAAAGAAGCGTTCGTTGAGACTAATGGCGTGGCGGTAGTGCTGTTGCGCACGGGCTAAACGGTTATCGATGCCGGCTAGATCTCCGAGGAGCGTGTGGAATTGTGCTTCGTTCGGTTCTATCTGGATGGCCTCTTTGGCGAGTGTTGTGGCGGTCGCGAAGTCTGCCCCGGCAAAAGCTGCGGTGGCGTTTTCGTAGGCTTGATAGGCGGGTTTGCTGGTTTGTAGTCGCCGCATTACTTGCTGATAACGCGCTGCACCACGCCGCCCACCCGTGGGTAGCGTTGCCGCATGCAAACGATTGTTTTCGACTCGTTCCCGAGACGGTGGGTGGCTTGCGAATAAGGTGCTCAGGGAGCTACTTTTCCGGCCGCTTTCCAGATTAACAAAGGTCTGCTGTAAGTCTACGGCCGCCGCCGGATCGTAACCCGCTAGGTGCATATAGTTCATTCCGTAAAGATCGGACTCGCGTTCGGCGTCCCTACCGTACTTGGTAGTGATAAGCGCAGCACCCAACTCCGCGCCCAGTTGTGTGTAGTTGGTGTAGTTTGAATTCTTCGCTGCGGCATTTGCCAGCGCGATCGTACTTTGCAGCAGTAAGCCGCGTTGCATGCTCTTGGCACCGTGTTTTGCCGCGGCATGTACGATCTCATGGGCGAGAACAGCCGCCAGTTCGGCCTCACTATTAAGCTCTGTCAGCAGCCCCCTGTGGATGCCGATCTTACCTCCCGGAAGAGCCCAGGCGTTGGGGGTACCGTCGTTGACTACGAAAAACTCGTAAGGCAGTTTACGGTCGCTGACAGCCGCAAGCTTGTTGCCGACCTCGCTGACATAATTTTGCACCCCCGGATCGGCGACATAGTCGCCACCTTGGCTCTGACGCAGGGGTAAAAACTGCCTTTTGCCTGTGTTGAGTTCCCAGCTTTCTGAGATGACGCTCAGTTCGCTCTTGCCTGTGACCGGATTTGTTGCGCACCCTAAGAGGGTTGTTGTGATCGCGAGAAAGAACCAGAACTTTAGGAATATGTTGATCGTTTTGCACCTGCTGGGTCACACACGTTGGGTCAGCCAATGAGCACAATGTACATCAGCCGCGCCGTTTTCTATAACGTTGCCTTAAGGATGCCGCCTCGCTTTCTTGGCCCGCGTACTCGAGTACTTCGGCGTACTGCAACCAGGCTTTAGCGCGCGCTCCCTCGATCGCTGAGCTGGCGTTTGCGTCCGCTAGGGCAATAGCTTTGCGAGCGTGCTGCTTCGCCGCGACAAGGTTATGTGTTGCCAGATGCGCACGGCTTAGACGAATCCACAGCTCAAAGTTTCTCGGCTCTATGCGTACCGCGCGCTCTAGCAGTAGGATAGCTCGCTTGGGCTGTTCCGCGTTTAGCGCGCTATCGGCTTGGCTAAGCAGTGCAAAAGTTGCGCTGATCTGGGTTTTTGGCGCCGCAGGTTTGGGAGCTGGAGTCTCGGATGTTGGTGCGCCGACCGATGCGGGAACTTCCGTCGTCGCGGGTGGTTGCGGCGCGCTCGTGCAAGCTGCCGTTATACACAGCCATGCAGTTAGGCACATAGAGCGGTAAAGGTTCACAGCGATGTTTCTACTCGTCGGTAAAGATCGATTTCAGGCGTTGCCCCAAGGACCTTTTTATTTTGCAGCCAGATTTTATTGGCAGTGACTGCGGCGCCCGTACCGGCAACATGACCACGTCGGCACAGCGCGCGTTGGCGCGTGCGCCACTAGTATATTCGATCGCTAATAAGTCTTCGCTGAGTGGCGGCACGATGGGGTCTACACCGTTGCGGCGGGCCATCGCGTTCCAGACTCGCAGGGCACCGCTGGAGCCGGTCAATCCCGTGCTTTTGTTGTCGTCGCGGCCGACCCATACGACAGACAGATGGCTATTGTCGAAACCTGCGAACCAACTGTCCCGATTATTGTTGGTGGTGCCGGTTTTGCCCGCGACGCCAAGCTTGGAAAAAGGCGATGAGCGACCGGTACCCCGGCGCATAACTAACTCCAAGGATCTATTTAAAGCCGCAATCTCGGGCATTTGTATGGTCTGGCGCATTTCGAATGCGTGATGGGACAGCGCAGTACCGTTTTCGTCGAGTACTGCGATCACGGCTTTAGGTCGAGTATGAAACCCACCGCTGGCGAAGTTACCGTACAACTCGAGTGTTTGCAGCGGCGACATGGCTTCTGCACCCAATAAAAAAGACGGGTAGCGATTGTTTGGTCGACGATCTGTGAGCGCCGCAAATTGGGCCTGAATCTTGTCGATGCCGATCTGTTGTCCCAGATCGACCATTGCAAGATTTAACGAACGAGTGAGGGCTAGATACATGGGCACCTCGCCGTAGGTCTTGCCGTCAAAGTTTTTTGGTGCCCAGATGTCACCTGACGGCTGCTGCACGGTAATTGATTGATCCGTGATCTTGTCCGTTAAGTCCATGCCTTGGCTCAGTGCTGTCAGCACAATCACCGGCTTGATAACCGAGCCCACAGACCGCTGCGCGTTCAACGCTCGATTAAAACCGTCGACGCGGCCCTGTCTGCCGCCGACCAACGCCAGTACTTCGCCGGTTTGACTATCTGCGACCACGCCGGCAGCTTGCAAACCATTCGCTGGCAATTTCCTATCGCGCTCGATGTCGCTGAGCGACTGGGTGATCGCTTGTTGGGTATTTTCCTGCAGGCGTGGGTCGAGGGTGGTGAAAATTTGCAAACCCTGAGAGCGTAAGTCGGCGTTTGAATAGCGTTGCGAGAGCTCGATTCTAACGAGGTCCATAAAGGCTGGATAATAGGCTCCGCCGCGCCCAGCTGTATTGACGACGCCGAGCGTTTTAGCTTTAGCTTGGCGGTGCTCTGCAGCGTTGATCAGCCCGTCGCTGTAGAACGTGTCGAGGATTCTATTGCGTCGTGTAAGTGCCCGTTCAGGGTGGCGGAACGGGTTGTAATAAGATGGCCCTCGGATGATGCTGATTAGCGTCGCAATTTCCGCCTCATCCAATTCATTAATGGGTTTATTGAAGTAGAACTGCGCACCCAGACCAAATCCGTGGATTGCCCGCGCGCCATTTTGACCCAGAAAAATCTCATTGATATAGGCTGTTAGCAAATCTTCTTTGTCGAAACGCAGCTCTAGAATAACCGCCATCGCCAGCTCACGCAGTTTGCGTTGTAGTGTGCGTTCGTTGCTCAAAAAGTAGCTCTTCACCAGCTGCTGCGTCAGTGTGCTGCCCCCTTGACGCGCTGCTCCTGCGCGAAAATTGACGATCAGGGCGCGTAGAATGCCGCTTATGCTAAATCCGCTATGGTCGTCGAAACTTCGGTCTTCAATTGCTTTTAAGCCTTCGGCCAGCAAGGGTGGTACTTCGTCGGGTCTCAGCACGATGCGGTCTTCGCCGTGCGACGGGAAAAAGCTGCCGATTTTTGCAGGGTCCATTCGCACCAGCACGATTTCTTCGGAGCCTAAGTTTGCGATCTCACTGAGGCTGCCTCGGTTGAACGTAAAACGCAGTGTTTGTGCGGGTCGAAAACCATCGATAAATCGAAAGCTTCGTAGGTGAGCGGTCACGCTACTGTCGTCCTGTCGGTAGGTGCCCGGAGAATTCAGTTTAGCGGTTTGTCGGTAACCCAGACGGTTCAATTCGCCAATAAACTGGCCCTTGGAAAGTGCTAAGCCAGCGAACACCTCCAAAGGCTGAGCATAGACTTGAGCGGGTACGGACCAGCGTCTTCCTTCAAAGGTTTTGCTGATGGTACGGTCGATATAATACGCATAGCCGGCCAACAGCAGCACCCCAGCCAGGCCCAGCCACAGCACACTACGCCATATCAGTCGCAGCAAAGCGGTGCGCACGCGCGCCCAAAACCCCTGTCGTTTTGGTCGGCGCTTGCCGCGCCCGGCGCGTGTTTTTTTTCGGTTTTGGACCGCCAAGGCAGACTCCGATTGGAAGCTCTAACG
>DEBN01000115.1:3454-11686 GCA_002348825.1 Gammaproteobacteria bacterium UBA2955 | reverse complement strand
TATGCGACCGCATGCCGGTACGCTGCATGATAAACGGTGCGGTGATGCAAATTTTGGCCGCAAGGGTAGAAAGACAAAAAGCCTACGGCGCATCCAAGTCAACGCCGGGAACGCTATTGAAAACGTCAAAAGACGGTCTTTTCGTACAGTGCGGCGACGACGTGCTGGTCATTACAGAACTTAAATTAAACCGTGGCAGAGGGTCGACAATGGATGCGGCGGCGGCACTTAACGGTTATCCGGATATATTGCGCGTCGGTACGGTAATCGACTCTGCGTCTCCACTGTCAGGTGGCTGAACCATGGACGCCCAAAGTTTAGAGCCTCCAACGGCTGATGATGCACAGGTGATTGCTCAGGTATGCAGAGGCCTAGAACAAGTGGCCTTTAAAGGCCGGACTCTGGATTGGTTACGCGCAAAACAGTCAAAAGCGCTTGCTACACCAAGGCATTGGGACCTGATCTATGGTTCGGCACGCCATTTTTTTTCGCTTAGACGAGAAATTTTCGAGTATCTCGTCAAACCCCTGCGCAGCAAAGACCGCGATCTCGAGATGCTTTTGTTAGTGGGCGCTTACCAACTACGCTTTTCGCATCGTCCGGCTCACGCGGTCGTAAATAATACCGTGAGCGCATGCCAGCCTCTGGGTAAACCCTGGGCACGCGGCTTAATCAACGCTGTTTTACGCAAAATGCAACGCAACGCCCCAAAATTCGCGGCGTCGCCAAGTACCAACAACCCCGAGTGGTTAGCGCAGAAAATCATGCAACAGTATCCAGACAACGCCGAGGCGCTTTTGTACGCAATGGACCAACGTGCTCCGATGGTGTTGCGCGTCAATACATCAAAAATCAGTCGCGACGACTATTGCGCTGAACTGCGCACAAAGGCTATTCCTTTCGCACTTTCTGAGCCCGCTCAAGCTGTCGCCTTAACCACGCCGCAGCCCGCGTCCAGCTTGCCTGGCTGGGCTGAAGGACAGATCGCGGTGCAGGAGCTTTCTGCCCAATTTGCGGCGACCATTGCGCTTCAAAATATACCCTCAGGTGCAGACGCCCCGGTGCTGTTCGACGCCTGTTGCGCACCCGGCGGCAAACTCTATCAGTTGCATGAACAGCTCAGCAGGCGGTTTGCCAAATATACACTTGTTGGTAATGACAAAAGTACGAGCCGCCTCGAAGAGACACGCAAAATAGGCCACCGACTTGGTCACAGCAATGACCCGAAGATTATCTATCAAAATACCGACGCTACTGCGGCCGATGCCCTATCTGCAGAGAGCTTTGACGTTTTAATCATCGACGCGCCGTGCTCCGGAAGCGGCACAATACGACGCAATCCAGACATCCGCTTGCTGCTGCAGCCCGAGCAAATAAAAAAGCAGCAAACGGTACAATTGGCGCTGTTGCGCAACCTATGGCGCGGCCTCAAGCCGGGGGGTACTCTGGTGTACTCTACATGCTCTGTATTTGAAGAAGAAAACGATCACGTGATTGAAAAGTTTGTGGGCGAACATCCTGAGACGCGTGTGCAGCCCCTGCAACTACCGTTCGGAGGAGCAACTCGCTTTGGTTGGCAGATGCTGCCCAGTGAGCCAACTACAGATGGCTTCTTTTACGCGCTCATTCGCAAGGCTCCGGCTTCATGAAAATTCTGATCCTGGGCGCGGGGCAGGTCGGGGGCACGCTGACTGAAAGCCTTGCCAAAGAGTCCTTTGATATAACCCTAGTCGATCGAGACGGTGATCGACTGCGCGAGCTGGGCAGTCGACTGGATATTCAAACCGTTCAGGGGGCGGCTTCGCATCCAAGCGTTTTGCAAAGGGCCGGGGCCGACGACGCCGACATCCTCGTCGCCGTGACTTCGAGCGACGAGGTTAACATCGTGGCCTGTCAAGTCTGCTACTCAATGTTTCGTACACCCACTAAAATCGCAAGGATTCGCTCTAGTGCCTACCTGAGCCAGAACGCTCTCTTCAACAATAATCACGTACCCATTGACCGTTTAATAAATCCGGAACAGGTAGTTACCGAGCAGATTACGGAGCTGCTGTCACACCCTGGAGCGTTGGAAGTCTTGGATTTCGCAGACGGTCGAGTCCAGCTGGTGGCCATGCGCGCGTATCTAGGCGGGCCGTTGGTAGGCCAAGCGCTGCGATTTCTTAGCGAGCACATGCCTGGTGTCGATACTCGCGTCGCCGCAATCTTCCGTCGCGGCCAGCCCATCATTCCGACCGGTGATACCGTCATCGAAACAGATGATGAGGTATTTTTCATTGCCGCTCGCGAACACATTACGGCTGTAATGGGCGAGCTGCGAAAAGCGGAGAAGCCTTTTCGGCGGGTGATTATAGCCGGCGGCGGCAACATCGGCGCGCGCCTCGCGGCGGCCACCGAGGACCACTATGACGTTCGCATAATGGAGCTTAATCCGCGGCGTGCTCAGGGTTTGGCAGACCAACTCAACAATGCCGTCGTGATCCAAGGGAGCGCTACGAATCGCGAGTTATTGCTGGAAGAAAACATTGATCAATGCGACGTGTTTTGTGCGGTTACGGACGACGACGAGATCAATGTTATGTCCTCGCTCATGGCAAAACGCTTGGGCGTGCGCCAGGTATTTGCGCTTATCGGTAAAACCGCCTATGTGGACCTGTTGCAAGGTGGCGAGATTGATGTCGCAATTTCGCCTCAACAAGCCACCATCGGCACTTTGTTGTCCTACGTGCGCAGGGCCGATGTCGCCAAAGTACATAGCCTTCGGCGTGGCGCCGCCGAGGCGATGGAAGCGATTGCCCATGGCGATAGAAATAGCTCAAAGGTGGTAGGTCGGCGTATCAGCGAAATCGCGTTACCACCGGGGGCCACAATCGGCGCCATAGTCCGCGACGATAACGTACTGATTGCCCACGATAACGTGATAGTGGCGTCCGATGACCATGTCATCTTGTTCCTCGTCGATAAGAGCCAGATCGGCGCTGTCGAGCGGCTGTTTCAGGTCGGTTTATCGTTCTTCTGAGCGAGCACATAACCTTATGCACCTTACGGTTATTCTTCGTATTACCGGTACCCTGCTGACGCTATTTAGCTTTTCCTTTTTGTTGCCCGCCCTGGTCGCAATGATCTACGCCGAGACCACTTTCACAACCTTCTTTTCGGCCTTCGGAATTGCTCTGGTGAGCGGACTGATTCTTTGGCTGCCGTTGCGCGGCAAACGCGAGCTACGCGGTGGCGATGGGTTTCTGGTTACTGCGCTGTTCTATCTGGGGTTGGGCATATTTGGCGCAATCCCGTTTTGGCTGGCCGAAGCCACTCAATTATCGTTTACCGACGCCGTCTTTGAATCGATCTCCGGGCTGACCACGACCGGGGCAACAACAATTGTCGGCCTCGACACTTTGCCCAAATCGCTGCTCATTTATCGTCAGATGCTCCAATGGATGGGCGGAATGGGCATCATCGTTCTCGCTGTCGCCATTTTCCCAATGCTCGGCATCGGCGGCATGCAACTCTACCGCACGGAGTCGGCCGGGCCGATGAAAGACAACAAACTGACGCCCAGGATTACCGAAACGGCAAAAGCCCTATGGTATCTCTACATCGGTCTAACCGCGGCCTGCGCAACGGCCTATTGGTTAGCTGGAATGAATGGATTCGACGCCATTGCCCATAGCTTTTCTACCGTATCGATCGGCGGATTTTCAACTCATGACGCGAGCATGGGGCACTTTGACAACGGCGCGGTCGAAACCGTAGCAATCATCTTTATGACGCTCTCGGGGATTAATTTTGCGCTGCATTTTTTGGTGTGGCGGCGCCGCAACCCGCTGCATTACTTACAGGACGTCGAGGTAAGGGTTTATTTATTCGTCTTAGCGCTGGTGAGCACCACCGTATGCGCAATTCTTTGGTGGCAACCTAACGGTCATGATGACGCGATTCGCGACGGGCTGTTTCAGGCGGTGTCGATAACCACAACCACCGGTTTCACCACCACTAATTTCGCAAATTGGCCCTCCGTGGCGCCAATTATCCTGCTCTTCGCCGCGTTTGCCGGCGGCTGCGCCGGATCGACAGCGGGCGGCATAAAAATGATCCGCGTGCTTATGATCTATCTTCAGGGAATGCGAGAGGTTAAGCGGCTGATTCACCCCAATGGTGTGTTTACCATCAAACTTGGCAAGGAATCGGTCTCGGACCGCAGAGTCGACGCGGTTTGGAGCTTCTTCAGCGTCTACGTTTTCTTCTTTCTGTTGTCGGTCTGCATGTTGATGGTCGTGGGTGACACAAACTTCATCACCGCTTTTTCAGCCGTGGGCGCTTGTTTAAATAATTTGGGCCCCGGCCTTGGTGATGTTGCTGTTAACTACAATAGCATTTCGGCAGAGGTCAAATGGATTCTCATGTTCAACATGGTGCTGGGGCGACTCGAGATTTTCACTCTATTAGTCCTCCTGACCCCGGCTTATTGGCGTCGATAAATATTCGCTTGTCCTTTCTTAAGCCTTTTAAAACGCTTGTAAGACCACTGATACTGCTCGGGGGCGGCGATTACCGCTTTTTCTATGCTTGCGTTTAGCGCTGCCGCATGTACCGCAGCGTCCTCATCAAAAATGGCCGGTTCTGGCTCCGAGAACGTCAGATGATAGCTCATCGTATGACCGTCGAAGCGCCGCAGCGCAGACGCGATGAGCACCTTGGGTGTATTCCTTTGCAACAACCGATGGGCCAGAGACATCGTATAAGCCTGTTGACCGAAAAACGGAGCGATTTCCCCTCCAGATTGATAATCAGGCACCTGGTCGGGCAACAACACCACCAAATGCCCTGCACGCATAGCTCGCATGATGCCGCGCAGGCCGGCGCCACTGATCGGATACATCGTTGCGCCGAAACGCTGACGAGCATCGAGTATCGGCTGTTCTAGGGGCGCAAAGTTTGGCCGATCATAGAGCGCCGATACCGGATAGGTGTCTCCAAGATAAGCCCCCAGGATTTCCCAACAACCTACGTGAGGGGTCAATAACAGCACCCCTTCTCCATGCTGCCACGCCCGATGCAATCGCTCCGCACCATCGACACTGACGATCGCTCGGCGCACCCGCGCTACCTGGCGAAACCGCATCTGGGCGATTTCAAACACCAACAGCATCGAATTCATCAGGCTTTGCCAACAAATATCGTCCTTCTCTTCAGTGGAAAGGTGCGGCAGGCATAAATCAATGTTTATGGAGGAAATCCTCGCGGCATCCGCACCCCATATCACCATTCGGCGGGCCAGTACTCGGCAAACAGGAACGACGAGCTTTAGTGGCAGTCGACTCATACACCACAACAGCCCGTTCAACACCCACGCCATAGTCAATCACCACCCGCACAGTAACGGTGGCTGGAACAAGCCTCATAGCGCCAACAGTCCTGTGCATGATCATTAACCATGCCGACACTCTGCATAAACGCGTAACAGGTAGTTGGGCCGACAAAACTATAGCCCTTGCTTTTTAGCAGCTTTGCCATGGCCTGAGATTCTGCGGTCTGGCTCGCGGGTTGTTCAGCGCGACGATTCCTTTGAGAAGCTTTGGGGGCGAATCGCCATAAGAGACCGGAGAAATCCTCTTCGGCAACCGTCAGTTGCGCGTTTCGCACCAGCGCATTTAGCTTGCCTTTATGACGAATGAGTCCTGGGTCCAAAAGCCAGGTCTGAATATGACTCTCGTCGCACTTGGCCAGTTCGAGAGGATTAAAGCCGTAGAACTGCATTCTCATGCGTTCACGCTTTTTCAGTACCGTGATCCAAGCTAATCCAGCTTGCATCGACTCAAGGGCTAAGCGTTCAAAAAGCGCCACAGAATCGAAAATCGGTACTCCCCACTCCTCGTCATGATAGCGCTGGTAAAGGTCATCTCCAGTACACCAACTGCAGCGACGAGGCTCTTCAATGAGCATTGCTAACGCGACAATCAGACGGCAATTTATTAACCGCAGCAATCAGACGTCAAGATTCACCACTGACAGCGCATTCGATTCAATGAACTCGCGTCTGGGCTCAACCAGTTCACCCATTAGCGTTGTGAACATCTGATCAGCGCCAATCGCATCATCAACAGTAACGCGCAACATCCGGCGTACACTCTGGTCCATCGTCGTCTCCCACAGCTGCTCCGGGTTCATCTCTCCCAAGCCCTTGTAGCGCTGGATATCCACACCTCGACGCGCCTGATCCTGCAACCACTCAAAGACCTCAAAAAAGTGCTCAACCGCGGCGGTTTTATCACCCCGCTGCACAAATGCGCCCGGCCCCAACAGATCTGTTAAGCGCTCGCGCATCGCGTTAATTTGTTGGTACTCGAAGCCGTCGATAAAATTCTTGGTTAGCGTAACCGTTTTACGGCGGCCCTTAATGAGCAGACTGATCGTCGGCACGTACACGTTCAGCTCATTGTCAAAGCCAACGTCAACCGACGCGTCCTTTGACTCATCCTCTCCCAACACTTCCTTTAAGGTTTCCGCCCAGCCAGCCATCGCCGCCTGATCCGACAACAGCGCGCCATCCAGCGCGCTGACACGCAGTAAAGCTCTGCTGATTGCTTCAGGATATTTGCGGGTGGAGGGCTCTAGATCTTTCAGCAATTGCTGGAAATCACCGACTAAAGATTCCAAAGCCTCGCCCTGAATGGCTGGTGCTTGCGGATTTACAAACAGTTTCGCGTCCTGCAGCGCTAACTCTAGGAAGTAGGCGTTCAGCTCGTCGTCGTCTTTAACGTACCGCTCTTGACGATTCTTCTTGACCTTGTACAGCGGTGGCTGCGCTATGAACACATGACCCCGCTCCAGCAGCTCTGGCATCTGCCGGAAGAAGAACGTTAACAACAAGGTGCGAATATGCGAGCCGTCTACGTCGGCGTCTGTCATTATGACTATGCTGTGGTAGCGCAGCTTTTCGACGTCGAATTCCTGCTTGCCGATGCCGCAGCCCAGCGCGGTGACCAAATTACCAATCTCCTGAGACGACAGCATTTTGTCGAAACGCGCCCGCTCCACATTGAGGATTTTACCTTTGAGCGGCAATATCGCCTGGGTGCGACGATCTCGCCCCTGTTTTGCAGAGCCTCCGGCAGAATCGCCCTCAACGATGAACAACTCTGAAAGCACTGGGTCTTTTTCTTGACAATCAGCCAGCTTACCCGGCAGCCCGGCGATATCGAGCGCGCCTTTGCGGCGGGTCATGTCACGCGCCTTGCGCGCAGCCTCGCGCGCGCGCGCCGCGTCGATCATTTTGCCGACCACTGCCTTTGCGTCTTGCGGGTGCTCATCGAGAAACTCGCCGAAATAGCGATAAAGTTCCTGCTCTACCGCTGTTTTTACCTCGCTCGAAACTAATTTATCTTTGGTTTGAGAAGAGAATTTAGGATCCGGAACTTTGACCGAAATAACCGCGGTTAAACCCTCTCTTGCGTCATCACCGGTGGTGCTGACCTGAGCTTTCTTAAGCATGTTCTCACGTTCAATGTAGCTGTTTAACGTGCGCGTTAAAGCGGCCCTGAAACCCGCTAAATGGGTCCCGCCATCGCCTTGCGGAATGTTGTTTGTATAGGCGTGAACTTGTTCCTGAAAGGTGTCATTCCACTGCATGGCGATCTCTACGCCAATGCCGTCTTCGCGTTCAATGGAAAAGTGAAACACCTCGTTGAGCGGTGTTTTATTTTGGTTGAGAAAGGCAACGAAGGCGCTTAAACCGCCCTCATACAGAAAGATATCTTCTTTCCCTGTTTTTTCTTCATTAAGATGAATTGCTACTCCAGAATTTAGAAAGGCGAGCTCGCGCAGGCGTTTAGCGAGAATTTCGTATTGAAATCGAATGTTATGGAACGTCTCGGGAGAGGGCCGGAAGTAGCATTCGGTTCCACGCTCTTCGGTTGCGCCAACCTCTTTTAACGGCGCCAGCGGAACGCCATGGTGGTACTCCTGCTGATAAACCTTTTGATCTCGCCTTACCGTAAGCTTAAACAGGTCTGAAAGCGCATTAACGACGGACACGCCAACCCCATGGAGACCGCCTGATACTTTGTAAGCATTGTCATCGAATTTACCCCCGGCATGAAGCGTGGTCATGATCACCTCTGCCGCACTTACGTTTTCCTCCGCGTGAATATCCACCGGGATGCCCCTGCCATTGTCCCGCACAGTAATGGCTTCTTCCGGGTGCACCGTTACGTACACGGTATCGCAGTG
>DEBN01000115.1:0-3047 GCA_002348825.1 Gammaproteobacteria bacterium UBA2955 | reverse complement strand
GTGTCACCAATGTACATTCCCGGACGCTTGCGCACGGCATCCAAACCTTTGAGCACTTTGATACTGTCGGAGTCGTAACTGTTGTCGTCGCTCATATTTTTCCTAGGTTTGTAGAATCGCCCCGCGAGGCATCTATGCACCGCCACCCGGCGTAACACGCACAGACCCATGTTCCACGTGAAACACCCTAAGGTGATCCTTGCTCAGCTGACCGAGCACGCCGGTAAGCGGCTCCGTCGATGTCGCAACCACCTGGCAGCCTATAGCCATTAGCGCCTGCAGCAACCTCGCACGATGTGCACCGTCCAGCTCCGCACCAAAATCGTCTATCAGCACCACCGAGGGCCTGCCGGTAAGCCTGCCCAACAAAGCCGATTGCGCAAGCGCGGCAGCACTGCCGATCGTTTTACCTTGTCCGCGCGAAGCTGTCTCCTGAGCTGACGCTTGAGCCAAGTGAATGGCCATATCCGCTCGGTGCGGGCCTATCTGAGTACTTCCTGATTTTACATCGCGCAGCTTGATTTCGGCCATTTTTTTACGTGTTTCGGCAATATTTTTCGCATACCCGCCTGCTTGGTACTCCAGCATGCATTCCAACGAGGGGTCGAGCAAGCCGAGTATTTCTAAAAAGACCGGCGCCAGCTTGGCGAGATAGTCTTCTCGCATAGCGCCAATGCGTTGCCCCGCTTCGGTAATCATCATCAACCACGGGTCTTGTTCGTCTGGGCGAAGCTGATCTCGACGCAGCCAGGCGTTTCTCTGGCGCAAAACCTTCCTGTATTCTCGGGCCAAGCGTACGTAGTCTTGTTTCACGTGGAACACTCCCCAGTCTAGGAATTCCCTACGATCCGACGGTCCGCTAAATATCAGGTCTGCAACATTGGGCAGCAACAATTGAACGGGCAAATGTGACGCGAGCTCGGCCGCGCTCTTTACATCCCGTCCGTCGCGCCGCAGGGCGGTGTATCCACCCGTCCGTTTCTCGATAGCCAAGGAATGCTTGCGGTCATCTTCGCCGGTAACGTCAGCCCTGACGCGCAGAAAACGCTCATTTCTCTGCACAAGATTGCTTATCTTTGAAGATCGGAACGACCTCCCCCGCGCCAACAAATGGATCGCTTCGAGCAGCGTGGTTTTGCCCGCCCCGTTTGGTCCCTCCAGAAGGTTAAAACCAGAGCATAGCTCTAACCGAGCCGACGTCAGATTACGAAAATGTTCAACTTCAAGAGAATTGAGCAGCAATACGTCATCGCGCTTGGAACGCTACAGCCTCATTGGCATCACGACGTAGAGTGCGTCGTCCGATTCCGACGACTCGAGTAGCGCGGAGCTGTTTGCGTCAGAAACCGACAACCTCACGCTGTCCGCTGACATTACCCCCAGGACGTCCAGCAGATAGCTCACGTTAAACCCGATCTCTAAATCACTGCCATTAAATTCGATAGGCACAACCTCTTCGGCCTCTTCCTGCTCTGGGTTATTGGCTTGAATGGTCAGCTGATCCTCGGCTATTGCCAAACGCACGCCTCGGTATTTCTCGTTGGAGAGTATCGACGTGCGCTGAAACCCCTGACGCAAGGTGTCGCGATCACCGATCAACGTTCGGGATGTGTCCTTTGGCACAACTTTGTCATAGTCTGGGAATTGTCCGTCGACGAGCTTAGTAGTCAGGGTAAATGGCCCTTTGGTTACGCGTAAGTGGTTGGATCCGAGCTGGATACGTATTGGCTCGTCCTCTTCATCCAATAGCCGACTAAGCTCTAATACCGCTTTGCGTGGGACGATCGCTTGTCTTCGCTCACTGATTGGCGACGCCAGCTCGCAGCTTTTAGTGCACATGGCCAACCGGTGTCCGTCCGTAGCAACGGTGCGTAAATGTGTTCCCGTAACCTCGAAAAGCATGCCGTTCAAGAAGTAACGAACGTCCTGTTGCGCCATAGCAAACGCAACCTGATCGATCAGCGCTCGCAAATCCGTTTGCGCGACGCTGACGACTACGTCGGTTTCACCACCTTCGATTTGTGGAAAATCTTTAGCAGGCAGCGTCGCCAGCGTAAATCTGCTGCGTCCGCTCTTTACCGTTGCCCGATCACCCTCAACACTGACAGATACATCCGACCCATCCGGCAAAGCTCGCCAAATGTCCGCGAGCTTTCTGGCTGGAATAGTAATTTCGCCCGGCTGTTCCACATCGACATCGGTATGGGCAACCATTTCTACCTCGAGATCTGTGCCCGTGAGCGCTACGCCGTGTTCGCCCGCTTTTATAAATAGATTCGACAACACTGGCAGCGTCTGGCGTCGCTCTACAACCCCTGTGGCAAGCTGCAGCGCTTTAAGTAAGCGGTCTCTTGGGATGGTAAACTTCATGACAACCTCTAGCCTGCGAGCAAACGCGTCAGGTTTTTATAATCCTCGGCAACATCTGCTGTTGTCGCACGCAAATCTTCAATCTTGCGACATGCGTGTAACACCGTCGTGTGATCACGGCCGCCAAATGCATCACCGACTTCTGGCAACGAATGATTTGTTAGCTCTTTGGACAACGCCATTGCTATCTGGCGTGGTCTGGCAATGGAACGGTTGCGGCGTTTCGACAACATGTCTGCCATTTTGATATTGAAATATTCTGCCACCGTACGCTGAATATTATCGATGGAAATCTGCCTATCCTGAATAGCAAACAGATCTCTTAAGGCGCGCTTCACTTGATCCTCAGAAATGCGGCTGCCGGTGAAGCGAGCGTTAGCAATCACGCGCCTCAATGCCCCTTCCAGCTCTCTCACATTTGACCGAATTCGCTCCGCCATAAAGAACGCTACACTTTGATCCAAAGCTATCTGTTCGGCCTCGGCCTTCTTCATCAAAATAGCCACCCGGGTTTCTAAGTCCGGCGCCTCAACCTCCACGGTGAGTCCATACACAAAACGTGACTTCAATCGCTCTTCTAAGCCATCGATTTCTCGAGGATATTTATCGCTGGTGAGAACCATCTGATGGCCCCGCTCCAACAACGCATTAAATACATGAAAGAACTCCTCCTGGGA
>DEBN01000108.1:5191-13990 GCA_002348825.1 Gammaproteobacteria bacterium UBA2955 | reverse complement strand
ACCAAAAAGTGTCTGCTGACAATAAAATTTGATGATTGTTGGATGGTTCGTCGCAGTGGCACTCACCGCCACAAACGCAGTGAGCGCTTACGGCTCGGGCAGCACTGCCACCGCGGCTCCACCATCGAAGCTTTGAGTGTCGACGCCGGTTGCGATCAAGTATCACCAGCCGGTGATGACATTACTGAATGGATAGCGAGCGGCCTTAGCGACGCTTTTAGGTCAGTCCACAATGGCAACGCAGCGGGTCCAGCCTGCTGATGCAGCGGCGATCTTCACGGGAAAGCAGGCGACCGTGAAACCATGATCCGGTAGCGTTTCAAGTTTGTGTAACTTCTCCATTTGCCAGTATGGAATCTCCCGCCCGGCTTTGTGGCCCTCCCAGATCATCGCCGGATCGGGGTTTTCAGCCCAGCGTTTCGCGGTGTGATTAAACGGTGCATCCCATGACCAGCCGTCGGTTCCTACAACCCGTACCCCGCGTTCGGTGAGATACATGGTGGCCTCCCGACCCATGCCGCATCCGGCATCTACGTAACCCGGTTGACCGAAGACCGACCCCGCGCGCGTGTTTACAAGCACGATATCCAACGGCTGTAGCTCATGACCGATACGTTGCAATTCGGCCTCAATTTCTGCCGCGCCAACGAGATAGCCGTCCGCAAAATGCCGAAAATCGAGTTTTACGCCGGGTTTAAAGCAATACTCTAATGGGGTCTCATCGATAGTGGGCGCGCGCTTTTTGCCGTAATCGGTGGTGGAGTGGAAATGCCAAGGCGCATCCATGTGGGTACCGTTGTGCGTTGACAGCGCTATGGTTTCCACCGCCCAGCCTTCGCCATCGGGTAAGTCGCTGGCTTGCAGGCCAGGGAAGAAATTGGCCAGCCCTGCGGCGGTTTCGCCGTGGTGGTGGTAGGTTACTTTTGGGCTTCCACCCGGATGGTCCGTATGCTCGTTGTTCTCTATTGCGACGGATAGATCGATGAACTTTGACATTATTCCCCCTTGCAGTGCCCAGCTCGCGCTCCTACGACTGTAGCAGCCCCGGCAGAAAAAACTCTTCAACCAGCAGTTTTTGCTGGTGCGCTTGATGACACCATAAAACCCCACGGCCTGGAAGATCGCTAGGGGCCCGCAAAGAAATGGTTTCCACAGCGCGTTCCCACGCGGGATCGGTGTACAGCAGCTCTGCTAATGGCCGTTGCCCAAGCCCCTGCAGGTACGTGGCAACTGGGCTTTCCGCGGCCGCGAGGGAACGGGCAATAAGGCGCGGCACCCCGCCGACCGACAGCTCGATCTCCCTCACGTAAGCCTCCTTGCACAGATTTAGACAGTTTCGCTCCCAGGAATTAATGGGCCCTAGGCCTGCGCTGAGCAACCGAATGTCGACGTCACCCCCACAATGTTGTGCCACCGCTGCGGTCATAGATTCGGTGAGCTCTGACCAGCGCCGCAGTTTGGTGTCGGTAGCCACAGTTGTGGGTTCAGCCAGTGCCATGCGCCCTGCGAAGTCTAGGGTTGGGTTTGCGCGGTTATTCACGATTAATCCATAGGGCGCAAAGCCACTCGCCGGAAGTCGATAGCATGCGATTCGCTCTGCAGTGCAATGTAGCCTTGTTTCAGTGCCAGCTCGGGTCGGTCTAAGGCATTGGCCGCGTCAGCTGTCAGTCGTGGGCTGTGGTAGGCCATAACGACGTCGTTATTTATCCGATGCTCGATGGCGCCGTGGCCATCCACGACAATGTGTATCTGCACCCACTGGTCGCCGTTAAAAGTGTCGCTAGATGAATAGCTGCAGTGTTGTTTGGCCATCCGCTCCGCCAACATGATGTCGGTACCGGGCGTGCAGACGTTTCCGGTAGGGCGCTGTTTGTTGTCGCTAAGACCCCCTAACAGCTGCGCTTCTATAGAGTGGGGGAAGTCCTGACCTACCGTCATGGTTGCCGGATCTTGCGCATGCAACATCACCCCGCTGTTGCGCTTGGCCCATGTCGGGCCACCCTGCAACTGATTGCCTACAAAGCGGTACTCTACCAGCAGCTCGTAGCGGCTGAAGGGGCGCTGAAAAAACAGATGGCCGAATTGATTGGCGAACTCCTCATAGTTGTCATAACGTACTTTTAATAGCCCGTCTTCAACCCTGAAGGTCTGACGCTTATCCTCACCAAAAGGCTGGCCGGTAATTTTAACGGTCCAGTCGCTTAGGTCTTTGCCGTTGAACAGTTCCTGCCATGACTGCGTGTCTGTATGGTTGTTGGCAAAGGCCAGGGGCACGATTACAGCGGAGACGGATAGGCTGAGGGCAGTCCGCAAGAACGCCATTAGGTTGTTCATATGTGTGCCTATTCCGTTCCGTTAGGTGGAGGCGTGCAAACCACCGTGCCATTGTCGAGCAAGGTGTTGATTTGGTCGTCCGTCATGCCTAATTCGGCGAGAATTTGTCGCGAGTGCTCGCCCTGAGCGGGCGCGCGCACCGGCCCAACTTTGGGTAAATGCTCTACATTTATCGGATGATTAATGATCATGGGCACGTCTATGCCTTCGTCTTCGGGCACTTGCGCCATGCCGTTTGCTAAAACCTGTGGATCGTGAACGAGTTCCTCGATCTCAGCCATACGATTGACCGGCAGATCGAAGTCCGCGAATGCAGCCAGCCATTCATCCGATGTCTTGGAACTGACGCGTGCTTGAAGAGCGTCGCCGAGCGCTTGTCGGTGCGTCCACATGTCCTCTAGTGAGCTAAAACGAGGGTCTGCGAACAACTCCAGAGCGTCCAAAGCGGCAAACAGCAGTGACAGCATTTCCTCGTCACGTATCATATTGAATTGCAGCCATCGGCCATCGCTGGTTTGGTAAGGACGCAGCATCGCTGGGTAAATCAGATTGTCTTCACGATATCCTGGCATGTCACCGCCGGCCAAGGCGCCCTGGGCGACGCCTGCCGCGGACCACAGCCCGTTGGCCAACAACGACGTATGTACCAGACCCCCTTCGCCAGTACGTTCGCGGTGCAGTAACGCGGTGACGATGGACGCATAGAGGGCGACTCCGGTGGGATGATCGCCCATGCCAGGCAGCCCCTGAGTGGGCAATGTGCCGGGCGCGCGCATCAGGTCCATCAGCCCACTGCGCGCCCAGTAAGCCACTTGGTCAAAGCCCTTGCGCTCGCGCTCCGGGCCGTCTTCGCCATAGGCGGTTAGTGAGGCATAAATCATAGATTTATTCAGCGGTGCCAAATCGGCGTAGTTCAGCTGTAGCGTGTCGCGCACATTGGCCGGGTGATTGGTAATGAAAACATCGCATTCGGCGACTAAGCTTCGCAATATAGCCATACCCTCCGGACGTTTAAGATCCAGACACAGCCCGCGCTTGTTGCGGCCGTCGAGTTGCCAAAACCAATCGTTACCCGCTTCGGGTGTTGTTGGAACATGGGATAACATGCGTAGCATATCGCCCTCGCCCGGTTGTTCGATCTTTATAACGTCGGCACCGAAATCGCCGAGCATCATGGCGGCGGTAGGTGCGGCTATTACGGTGGCACAGTCGATGACTTTAAGGCCGGAGAAAATATTGTTCATAGTGCTCAGGATAGCGCAACAAAGTTTCACTTTGGCGTTGGAATTTGCTGGCCAGTGACGCCCGCGGTTGGGGTTAACGACATATAAACCTTGTCAAGTTGAGGATTATGGCCTCAGAAATTGTTACATCTTTGGAATACTTAGCTGCAAGGCTGGAAGATCCTCAGGCCCAGATATATCAATATCTGTATCGCCAACACCCGGAAGTGCGACCGCTATTTGTGCTGGATACCGATGGCGGCGTGCGTGGCGCGATGTTGCAGACAACTATAGAAACGATTCTCGACTATGCGGCGCAAGACCGATTAGACCATGTCAGTTTGTCCGCATGGCGTTCTCACCATGTCGCCTATGAGGTTGATCCAGAACTGTTTACGCGCTTTTTCGTGATCATCCGCGATTGTGTAAAAGATACATTGGGCCACCAGTGGACGGCGGCTATGGATCTGGCATGGCTAGATTTGTTGCGGCAAGTAGAGGCTTCAGAGAACGGTTAGCCGGATCATGCAGACAGAAGATGCGACCTTTTGATGTCAAGAGGTATGTGTTGTGGCTGCTATACCGACCTCATGGTCGGCAACATCTGGCCGTGTCTGGTCAACATTTTCGTGCGCTTAAGCAAATGGCTGTCTGACGCGAAGTTGGTTAGGAACCGACGCCACTGCACCTTTGCGTTCAGGGGTTTTTAAAGAGTGGTAAGTTAATGCAGCGCCGCCACAAACGTCAGCCGTGCCGTTATAACGAGACCTCATAAAAATTCTGATCTGGAGCGTGTAGGCTAATCCCATGTTATTGCGCCAAAATAATCTTGCCGAATTAGAGCAGCAAACCTTCGACGTATTGGTTATCGGCGGTGGGATCAATGGTGCTGCGGGTGCTGCTGCGATCGCGGCAAAAGGTGCGCGCGTCGCGCTGATAGATCGTGGAGACTTTGCTGGTGCGTCGAGCTCGCATTCGTCGAACCTCGCATGGGGCGGCATCAAATACATGGAGAACCTCGAGTTCCTGCTGGTTAACAAGCTTTGTAAAAGCCGCAACACCCTAGCTGAAGCCTATCCATCTACGGTTCAAGAAATCCGCTTCTTAACCACTATCAATAAAGGGTTTCGGTTTCCGGCTTTTTTGGTTTTCCTAGGCGCACTGTTGTACTGGTTGATTGGCCGTTGCAGTACACGTCCCCCTAAATATAGGACTCGCAAACGTATTAAAGCCCTAGAGCGCCGCATCGATGTAACTGCAGCAGCGGCAGGCTTGGAGTACTCGGACTGCTATCTGCAAGACAACGATGCGCGGTTTGTCTTTAACTTCGTACGCACCGCCATGAACTACGGTGCGATCGCCGCGAACTATGTGAGCCTTGCCGGGGCTAAGCGTCGGAACGGCATATGGGAGGTTTCGGCGAAAGACGAAATTGACGGTCGTCGAATTTCCATCCGATGCAAGGCGCTTGTAAATGCCGCAGGGGCCTACGTGGATAAAGTGAATGAGCTTATAGGGCAGCGCACGGACCACCATCATGTGTATTCCAAAGGTGTGCATTTGATTGTCGACAAACTCGTCGACAGCTCGCGCATTTTGGCGTTCTTTGCCAGCGATGGCCGCCTGTTCTTTGTGATTCCCATGGGCGCAAAGACCTGTATTGGCACCACGGACACCCGGGTCGAAACGCCGCAGACCGAAATTACGCAGGAGGATCGGCAGTTTGTATTGGACAATATCAATACGGTAATGGATCTGCCTGAACCGCTCACTGTTGCCGATATCATCGCTGAGCGTTGCGGAGTGCGGCCGCTCGTGGTCGAGGGCGATGAAGGTGAGGGGGATTGGCTGGCGCTTTCGCGTAAGCACGCCATTGATGTTAACGCCGCTGACTGCTGTCTAAGCGTTTTCGGGGGCAAGCTTACCGACTGCTTGCATGTAGGTGCAGAGGTCGCGGCCGCGCTGGAACGATGCGGTATAGATTTTCCCTTTGCGCAGCAACGCTGGTACGGCGAACCGCCAGATGCCGTGCGAGACGAGTTCTTCCATCAGGCGGAACTGATGCAACTCGACGCGATGACCGATGAGCTTGCCTCGGAGCCACTGTCCCAGCGGCTGTGGCGGCGCTATGGGCTCAACGCTATCGAGCTTTTGGATCAGATCCGTCGGGACCCGCGTCAGGGCGACATCTTGATACAGAACTCGGAATACGTGCGATGCGAATTGCACTATGTCGCGGAAAAAGAAATGGTGACAAAACTCGAGGATTTTTTGCGTCGACGGTCGAAAATTTCTCAGGTGGTGCGGCGCGAGATAATAGAAAATTCGCCGGGTTTGTCAGAGGCATGCCAGATTTTGTTTGGTGATATGGCAGAAGAAAAACTCCATGAATGGGTGTCGGCTGCTTAGGAGACAAAACGCTGAGGTTGATCAGTGCTGCGGCTACGGTTGCGTTAGAGGTGCGGTCAATCTGCCAGTTCCTCTTGTCTTTGTTGCAGATACAGTTGTTCGAACTGATCTATTGCGGCCAAATAGCCTTGGGGGTCGTAAAAGGTCTTGGCGTTATAGATCTGCTCGGGCTGATACTTTTGGTGGAGCCGATAGAAGCCAGCGTGGGCAGACACCCATACGTCCACCAACATAGCTTTCTGTCGGCTAAACGTTTTGGCGAAGTCCTCGTCGATGCCTGGATAGGACGGCTCGTCGAGCAGCCTAACTCCCGGGTTAATGGTTCCCATATTTACGATCGCCACGTTATAGGGGCGCCCGTCTTCTATAACCCGCATTGAATAGCTCGTACTGCCTGGCGTATGCCCGGGATGTTCGTGCACGCGAAGCTCTAGGTTGCCCAGCGTTATGACGTCGCCGTCGGCGATTAAACGATCTACCTTTACGGGTCTGAACATGTGCCTGGCTCCACGAGTCGGGTTGCTCGGATCACTCTTGCCGCCGTCTTCCAACAGCATTGCGTCATCGGCGGTTGCCCATACTTGTGCATTCGTCAGCGTTTTTATTCGTGCAAATTCCGCCACGTGGTCCCAATGTGCCTGCATAGACAAAAGGATTTTTACGTCCTCAATCGCGTAACCGAGCGACGCGACGTTAGCGGCTATTTGTTGGAAGGATCCCTCTACCCCGGTATTGATAAGGATATGGCCATCCTCCGTGGCGATGAGAAATACCCCCAAGTCGTAGCCGCCGACACCGTACAGATTACCGATGACACGGAACGCCGGAAAAGGTTTTGTCCATTGGGCGACAGAGGCAAGAAATTTACTTACCGGCGGAACATTAACCGGTTCGTCCCAATCTTCGGGGATCTCTTTTGAGCACCCCGTCGCCATTATCAGTGTTACTGCCCAGATTACCTTGACTAAAGCGCTCACCTCACCTCCCTGAACCAGGCGCACTTGATCCCTTGTCCCTCGACGCGCACGGTTAGTTTAGGCCAGCGAATTGACCAACGTCAGGCTCACCGCGGTGGCACTTATAGCCCCGCCGATCATGATCGCCCGATCGTTCCATGCTACGCCAACGAAGACCCAGCTGGCGGCGCTCACGGCATAAGCGATTTGCCCGGATAGAGAAAAACCGGCCGACATGAGAAAAATCCCGCTGACCGAAAGCACCGTTGCAATCCATTTGACATACCAGTCTAGAGTGCCCGTTGGTGTAGTGGGTTTCAGATCGTCATTTTCTGCCTGAAGCTCGCGCAAGTCGTGCTGCAGTCGCCGCTTTTCCGCGGCCAGCTCGGTGGCTAACTTACTCGCTCGGCTCACGGGTTCGCCGTGACCAGTACCTAGATCCAAATTTTGGTTAATCAGAGCAATGCTTTGTTGATCAGGGGTGATTGTTTCCATAATCATCTCCAACGTTTTCGTTAACTACCCTAAGACGGGTCGGCCCTGTATCTTGAAGGGGCGCGGATTGTGAGCCTTTTTCTCGCCGTGTCAATCCAAAATTTTTCCTAGAAAAGTCCGTGAAAACATGAAGTTAAGGCAATCATCGAGCATATAGCGTATAATAATTGTTAGATATGGAGGGGGTTTGCCGGGCCTCCCAGGCGCCGGTGCTTGCGAGGGCTTCGATACCACGCGGCGACCCATTGGCTGACGGACAACGCGGCGAGCTTGCGCCTTAGGGCAACATAAATTGGCTCTCGATTTGGGTAATTCGATGTCTGACGCCGTTTATCTTTAAAGGTAAGAAGCGGACACGTCGTGCCCCTGCCTGAATTATGCGCTCGACCCTTGATTGCTCCAGAACGCCTTCAATTTCTTCGACCTGCAGGTCAACTACCCTTCCATTTGCGGCAATCGTATAAGTAACTTTTGCTGAAAAAGCCTGCGTGTAGGGGTCTTGGGTTGCGCCTCTTGCAGCGCCGCCCCTAGACATGCTCGTTTCCTCAACTGACCCGATAGCCAGCGGCGCAAGAAATAGCATTTTGCAGTTAAACGAATGGTGCGACTCGAGGTCGCCGCGATTTTTAGCTAGACAGATCCCATCGGTGCAGCGCAGACAAGTGTTTAAAAATGCGCTCCGCCCTCTTTCCAGCGGGCGCAACTTGCTCCTGTTGATAACGGGATATTCGCAGGAGGTCAGAGAGCTCAGCTGGAAAACTGGCCAAGGCCCGCAGTTTATAGATGCCTGCACCGCTGTTTCCTCCACATCAAACGCACCGACAGCGTTATTGGCAAGCAGCAGAGTTGCCAGCAAACCGAACAGCACCGCTGGTGAATATCTAGGGTTCAATCGCGCCTGGCTCTCGGTGTTTTAACACTTGTTAGATTTTCTGCGACCACAGAGAGATCGCAGCATCTGGCCGTCTGTGATGCCTATGCATAACTGCAAACTCGGCACGCAACATAACAAGCGACAGCGTTTGGGCTATTCATTAAAACGCTCACTGGAGTCTCGGGCGGAACGCCCTCCCCGTGTTCGTACATAAGTAATTGAACTCGTATAAGAATTTGCCGGCGTTGCTAGGGTTCGGCAGGCAAGTCTGATAGTGGTTTTTTTAACAACTTATTACGGAGGAACATGGGTAGGAAAATAAAGGGCCAGGTACGCAGGTAGTTTTGCGGGAATAGCCGTTGGCTAATTTCTATCAACTTGGCGTCAAGCCCAACAAAAATTCTTGGGCGCTTTTTTTGCACGCCGTCGAGGATTATTTGGGCGGCTCTACTAGGGTGCATGCCGCTTTCTTTGAACATCCTGCCTTGCTCTTCTACCGACATCTTGC
>DEBN01000108.1:2758-4799 GCA_002348825.1 Gammaproteobacteria bacterium UBA2955 | reverse complement strand
GCAATGTTAGTTCCTACATGGCCGGGATGTACGCTATGCACTTGCAAGTTGGTGCCGTGCATTTCTCGTGCAAGCGACTCGGTGAATCCGCGCACCGCGAACTTGGTGGCGTGATAAACGCTTTGGCCAGGAACAGCAACCATCCCGAAAATCGACGAAGTGTTGATTAGGGCGGCCTCTGGGCGAGACTTTAAATCCGGCAGAAATTTTCGAGTCATATTTATGACCCCTGCCAAATTAACGTTCATCACTCTGTCCCAATCCTCCTCGGGCATGTGCTCGAAGTCTGACATCACCGTAATGCCCGCGTTATTAAATACAAGGTCAACTCTCTGGTGCCGAGCGATGACCTCTTCATGTAGGCGCTCTATCTGTGATTGTTCGGCGATGTCGACAATGTGGACAGAAGTTGCGACGTTATAATGGGCGAGCATTGCGGCCGTGTTGCTCAATTGCTCTTCGTTGACGTCACAAATAGCCACATTACAGCCCATTTTAGCGAGCAGCACGGCCAGATATCTTCCCATCCCGGAAGCGGCTCCGGTAACCACGGCCACCTTATTGTCGAAAGATTTCATGTTCGCGTTTACCCGCCTTCTTTGATGGTTAATAGGAAACAATATTCTAGTAGGGGCCTAAAAAGCCAGAAGCTCGTAGGATAATTTAGACCGACTGGCCAACCTGAGCCGGCCGCGGGAAAATAGCCGCACAACCGAGCCTCCTCCGTTCCCGCGCCCGCATTATAAAATACGGCCAGGCCCGCCATGACTCCAGCGATCGTGGCATAAATCTACCGTTGGTCGCGTTGTTGATACCTTTTGTAGAGTATTTCTACCAAACCGGCTACTAATTTGATTCTTTTTGGGGGGTACAAACTCAATCAGGTAGAAGCTCCCATGAAAAAAGTATTCGCAGTTCGTTTTGCCGCGGCGGCTCTTGGGGTTTTGTTTGCGGTTACTCGCTTATCCGCGTCGGAGGAATCGTCGTTGGTTGCTGAAGAGGAAGCTCGCATAAATGCAGAAATCTCGAGTGCGGTGGAGGTATTTTTTACCGATTTACCGAGGCGGATTGACAAGGAAACCACACTGGTGAAAGCGGAAAATGTTGGTAGAAGCCTCCGCTATACCTATGAGCTTGATATTACCGCCCAAGATGTCGGCGGATCTTGGTCAGACAGGTCGGCAGCTATGCAAAAGAAAAATCAAACGGCGTACTGCTTTGAAGATGCCTATGACTGGTATCGTCAAAATAATGCGCCAATGGAATGGGTTTATATAGATAAGAATAAGAAACCCGCGTTCGAAGTATCCGCTGCAGTGTCGGACTGCAAATTGAGCAAAGCCAGCGTCCCGGCGAAGTGAGCATATTGATAATGGGCCGTGGTGGGTCACTTGCCCGACAATATGGCTTTGATGATGGTGAAGTTCCGCTGCACAGATACCGTACTGAGTCCTTTATTACGTAACCAATCTCTGAATGTCGCAGCATCTGAACCAGAGTATTGGTTTAGGGAACGACAACCCAGACATTGCTCCAGATAAGCAACGCTCTTACTCCTTTGAGTAAAGGAGGTCTTGTCCCGTCCTTCGCCTTTAACCCGCTGATGGAGCTGCAGCGCATCCTTGATGGTTGGTAGTGTTGAATCAAGATTCTGACTTGGAGCATGTCTTAGCAGATGTGCTGCAGTTATTTGGGCTTCATTTAGTCTGGGGTTAAGCCAATAGTCCTCTAGTCTAGCCATCAGTACTTTTGCACTGTGCTTTGCCCTTGTAGGAGATTTGGTTCTCAGGCTCTGAACAATGCGCTGGATGGCATGATAACGCCTTGAATCTGTTGCAACTTCTTGGCAGAAGTAATATCGGCCACGCTTGGTGAACGTATATCTTAGATTAAAAGTATCTACCATTTTGTCTTCCCCAAATCGTCATCTTTGAGAAAACATGAGTAAATTCAGGGAGCTATGGACTACGTTAGGGCAGTAATGGTGGCCAGAGACAGAATCGAACTGTCGACACGAGGATTTTCAGTCCTCTGCTCTACC
>DEBN01000108.1:0-2469 GCA_002348825.1 Gammaproteobacteria bacterium UBA2955 | reverse complement strand
AGGATTTTCAGTCCTCTGCTCTACCAACTGAGCTATCTGGCCATTCGAGGTTGCCGACGTGGCAGCACGAAGCGGCGTATTAAAGCGGGGTGTATGGGCCCCGTCAACCGCCGTCGCCGGGGACGTAGCCCTCTACGTGATCGACGCTTTCGTTATTGAAGAACAGCGCGCGTTGTTCACTCAGGTACTTTCGGGCCTCTGGCTCGATAAGGCTCAGGTGTTTTTCGTTAATCAGCATTGTTTGCAGTGCTTGCCATTCTTCCCATGCTTGCTTTGATACTTCGTTAAAGATCTTTTCGCCGGCTGGCCCCGGCAGGGGCGGTTTGTCGAGTCCGGGTAAATCTTTTTTGTAGCGACTGCAGGTTACGGTGCGGCTCATAGTTCAAGTGCCCTCTGCGGATGTGGCTGGGTAGCGAGTAGTTTAACGGCTACTGCGGAAAGCCCAAGCGGCTCGTTCTCTGCATCGATCTGGGTGGGATTCACCCAGCGCGCCGCGTTGTCTGCAACATGCAGCGGCGCTTGTTTGAGGCGTAAGTAGATGGGCTCTACATCCAGGTGGAAGTGGCTAAACGTGTGGCGAAACGTCTGATCATTTATCTGTTCGCCCAGATGCTCCGGCGTAAGCGACAGTTCATCTAAGAAGGCCTCGGTCGTGGTTTCCGGATTGCGCTCCGGAGGCGTCCATAGGCCGCCCCACAGGCCATCCATCGGTCGTTGTTCCAGTAAGGTCGCCTTGTTGGGCAAACTCACAATAAAAAAGCGCGATGCCTTTACTGGTTTGGCTTTTTTCGGTTTGGGGCTCGGCAGTTGGGCGCTCGTGCCGGAGCGCTCGGCTTCGCAGCGCTTAAGCATTGGGCAGTTTGGACAGTTCGGTTTGCGTCGCACGCATAGGGTTGCGCCCAGATCCATGATGCCCTGGGTGTATGCCGCAGTGTGCTGTTTTGGGGTGTGTGCCTCGGCGACGCGCCACAACTCCTTTGCTATGCGCGTTTCTCCAGGGTAACCGTGGATACCGTGAAACCTCGCCAGCACTCGTTTTACATTGCCGTCCAAAATGCTGGCGTGTTGGCCCATCGCCAGTGCTCTAATCGCCCCCGCGGTAGAACGACCTATCCCGGGTAGCGCTTCTAACTGCTCTTGGGTAGCTGGCATCTCGCCCGCGTACTCATGCTCTATGATTTTAGCGGCACGATGCAGGTTACGCGCTCTGGCGTAGTAGCCCAGTCCCGTCCAATGGTGCAACACATCGTCTATTGGCGACTCCGCCAGCTGGGCGACCGTGGGGAAACGTTGCATAAAGCGCTGATAGTAGCCAATCACCGTTGCGACCTGAGTCTGTTGCAGCATGATCTCGCTAATCCAGACTCGGTATGGGCTGATCTCTTGCTGCCAAGGCAGATCGTGTCTGCCGTGTTGCCGATGCCAGGTGATGAGTTGTCGAGCGAACCAGTCCAATGTGTGCGCCAGCTTCCGAAGTCGTGTCGTCAGTTTAATCGGTTTTGTCGCACCATCTTAACAGCCTAAGCACGGCTCGTTTACATCCATCAGATATGTTGTTTGTGAGGTCGGTTTTAATTCCCGGCTGTAGCGTGCGGGTATGTATCGCTGAGACAGCAGAGGTCGTTTTCAGTTGTTATCTCGAGGCTCGAGAGCACTGTAGTTACTCGTGCGGAAATTAGACCTTCCGTATAGCGGTCGATCGTAAGTTGTTGCCTCGGCCTCACTATGGCCGCCGGCGGTAGTATACTCGCTGCGTGTACAGACTAAGGGCTAATTGGCTCGACTGATGAATAAAGACAGGTTATGACAGTTGATAGCTTTGATCCTCAAGCCATGCGGGGTGTTGTAACCCCAGAGCATGTTGTGCAATGGCTCACGCTGGCCGAGCGTTGCGGTTTAGACGGTGACTCGCCCTCAATTGAAAAGGTAGACGCCGCACTAGCCGCGAGTATTTTGCTGCCCGGATGGGATCAGGTTTGTGAGACGTTAGCGGATGCTGAGCTCGAGATACTTATTCGATTGTTTACCCTCGGAGAAATGCAGCACGGCAGCTGGCAGGCAGGAGCTCAGTCACCGGTGGTGCCATTAGTCAAAACACTGAAACGACGTGATAAGTTCGATCCGGGTTTGGCCCGCTGGATCAAAGATCACACGACGAATCGTTTCCTTCCCCATGGTGATTTATCTGCGCTGCTGTGACGGCGGATGGGTGAATTCTTTGGCAAGTGGGCTACACTGCGCTCGTTCGAATACATACAAAAGTAGGTGAACCTAGTGACAGAGGCTCGAACCGCCAGCATTGTCCGCAATACCAGCGAAACGCAAATTGAATTGACGCTTAACTTAGACGGTAGCGGTGAGGTCGATCTCTCCACGGGACTGGCGTTTTTTGAGCATATGCTGACACAGATTGCCCGTCACGGGCTGATCGATTTGCACATCAAAGCCACCGGAGATTTAGACGTTGAC
>DEBN01000040.1 GCA_002348825.1 Gammaproteobacteria bacterium UBA2955 | reverse complement strand
CGGCTAAACCCAAGGCGTCGTATTTTATGTAGTCATTCTCAAGCATGGTATTCATTCGTAGATTGATTGCGGGGGCCGGCTGACAGAGCAACCGAGAGAAATTGCAACGTAGCGCTTTTCATGTCGAGTTGTTTTGCGACACTAGTTTCGGTTCGCGGTACGCGTAATTGCTGGCGGTTCATCTGAATACGAAGAAACCGGCGCTGATCGCCGGTTCGCCCTGAGTGTTGGCCACTGCGAAGCTTACCGTTGAGTAGCCATCGGCCGCACGACGAGGGGTGCTGGTGCGCAGCGTTAACTCAGAAGGCATCAACACCATGGCTGAGAAGCGTCCGCCCAAGCGCACAACTCGATCGGGTTGGCCCTCGGTGAACTCGGTGACCAGTTCGCTAATCGACAACGCGAGTGTCGCGGTACCGTGCAGAATAATGTCGGGCAATCCAGCATTTTGGGCGAACTTGCGGTCCGTATGAATTGGGTTCCAGATCCGTGCGCATTCGGTATAGATGTGGGCACAACCTTCGGGCACTGCAATTCGCACAACGTTTTCATTTAGTGGTATGGCGGTTGGCAGGGGGGGCGCCGAATTCGCGGCTTCGCTGCTGCCCTCCACAGCGACACCACGATAGATGCCAAATTGAAAGGTCTGGCAGACCAGATTATCTTCCGCATCGATGGTATCTAATCGCAACGTGTAGCCGGCACCCGGTTGTATTGCCTTTACGCTGATTAAGGTCGCGTTGGTGCGCAGAGTCGTACCCGCGAGTATTGGGCGGAAAATGTGTAGGTCATGCGCGGCGTGGACCCCGCGCGCGCTTTCGTCGTTGGTTAGATCATCGCCGAGTAATTCGCGTGTCGCCAAGATCGGCGGCCACTCCAGGCATACGGGGAATAACGGGTGCGCGCACACAGTGCCTGCTGCGGTGTCCATATATTTTGGATTGCAGTCGCCGAGACTGGCGGCGTAAGCCATAAGCCAGCGTGCATCGACCTCGTGTTCGATATAGTCCGTTGAGCGGCCGACGCATGCGGCATTCAATGGCATTTAGTTTCCCCCGTTAACTCGTTTAAGTGCAGCCGTTCGTCGGAAAAGTCTTGAAATTTAGCACTGCTCTTGAATTCATCCTTGATTTTAACTCAAGGCATTCTGATGCGCTGGTCGATTTTCGAAAAATACGTTCGCAAGGGACAACTGACGGTTATCGTCGGCGCCGAGCAGCGGTGCTTCGGTGATGGGTAGCCCACCGCGAATTTTGCGTATCGGCGATAAACACTTCCGCAATGAGTTGGTATGCTCTTTTCTCGTAAGCAATTATGAAAATGAAGCAATCGTAGAAGTCATTGCCACCGCCTCGAGGAGCGACGGTGTGGCGGCGCAGTTAATGGACGGGTCGGAGGCATCTATCCATGCCGACTCTACGGGGGCCATGCGCTATCGCGATCGGTAGCACAAGGGCTGTACGACTAAACGTTTTGATGGAGAGGGCACTTATGCAGACTCGAGCGATGTCGGCACCTTTAGGTTTGATAGTAGACGATCTGGATGTGCGCACGATCAATCAGGCCGATTGGCGAAGGCTGGATGAACTGTTTTGCCAACACCATGTTTTAGTTTTTCCGGATCAGCAACTGACACCGGCGGAACACCAAACCTTTGCTCAGCATTGGGGGGAACTGGTGCCGTTTCCTTACGGCGGTTTGCAGGACTATCCGAATATCATCGAATTGCGCAATCGCGGCAAAAAAGGTGATGTAAACCAGCATTGGCACACCGACATGAGTTATGCACCAGCACCGCCGAAATTGACGATGCTCTATGCGTTGGAAACGCCGGTCTTAGGCGGCGAGACAGCGTTTGCCAATCAGATCCTTGCTTATGAGGAACTTTCTGTTGGCATCAAGCGTTTACTCGACGATTTGGTCGCAGAGCACTCGGCCGAGGATCTGGCGCGCCTCTATGGCGCGGACGCTAAAGAGGCCTTGCGCGCAGAGCACCCAGTAGTGCGTGTGCACGAAGACAGCGGCGCCCGCGCTCTGTATGTCTGCCGGGCCTTTACACGACGCTTCAAAGATTGGACCCGAGCAGAAAGCAAGGTTCTGTTGGACTATTTATACGAGCACAGTGTGCGCCCGGAGTTCCAGGCGCGACACCAGTGGCGACCGAATGACTTGGTCATGTGGGATAACCGCTGTCTGCTACATTATGCGGTCCACGACCACGGCGACGAGCCGCGGTTGTTACATCGACTGCAAATACAAGGAAATCCGACCTCATGAGCATTGTCGCGTCATTACGAGATTGGTCTGCGCTGGAGGCAACAATAGGCAGCGAGGCGCCGATCAGCAGCGCGACCGAAGACGCATATCAGCAGATTTGGATGCGTTATGTTGCCCAGCAAAAGGATCTAGGGCTGATGGCTGTGCAGGGTGGTTTACTCGCGGACCGTCTAGCGTGGGTTTTTGTTGCAGGGTATCAGGCGGCTTTGCGTCACACGTTTACCGATCAGCGCTTCACCGGTTGGGGAGCATTTGCGGTTTCCGAGGATCGCCGTGGCGATCCGCCGTTGCCAGGGGTTGATTACCAGCAGATGCACGACGGGTTTGTGCTATCCGGTCACAAGACCTGGGTGGCCACGGTTAACCGGGTGGACCATCTGGTGGTCAAGGCGGGGCAAGGCGAACGCGCGCGCTATTTCAATTTGCCAAGGCATACCGAAGGCTTGGAATTTTCTGCCCGACAGGCGAACTTCTTGGGCGAGATGAGTCAGGGCAGTGCGCACCTCACCGATGTGAAGTTGCCTGCAGACGCCGCTTTAGATGCGGACGCGGTCGCGCAGTTTGGTCAGCGCGAGGCGTTGTACATCTATCTGGCGTTCCTGGCATACGCTGGACGCACTTGGTTGCGGGACCGTGCCCAGGATGATTGTTTGGGATTAATTCAGCGTTTACATCAAGCGTTATCGCGATCCGACGTACCGCTGGCCGAAGTCAAAGCACTGGACCTGGCGGTACAGGGTGTTCTTGCCTTGGTTGGACCCGCTGCTGGGGTTGATAATGAGCGCTGGGACAAAGACCAGCGCCTTATCAGTATGTATTCGCCGGGTATCCAGCGACGCGAAGCCTAGGTTAACGAATTGCAGGGTATCTAAGGTCCCGCGCGTTCAAGAGACCTCATAGTGACCCGCACCTTAGGAAACCACCGAGCCGCCGTCGCAGGTAATCACATCACCCACAGTGAAGCCGCAGGCGCGTGAACTTAAAAAGATAGCCAAACCAGCGATGTCCTCGGCGCTGCCGACGCGGCCTCGAGGATTACTTTGGCCCACGGCATCCCAATCGGTATTGTCGGTGTCGCCGCCGCCGCCAACCCCGGTACTGAGCATATAGGTCGGGAATGGTCCGGGCGCGATACCGTTCACAATGATGTTGCGCTTTATTAGGTGGGCGGCCAGTACCCGGGTTAGGTGGTGTACCGCGGCTTTTGACGGGCCATAAGAAAAATTATCGAAGACGGGGGTTTTTATACCGTCTATTGAACCGACATTAATGACATGGGTCGGAGCCTCTCTGCTGGCGTTCTGCTCGAGTAAAGGCAGTAATTTCTGGGTCAGAAAAAATACCCCCTTTACGTTGGTGTCCATAACCTTATCCCAGCCCACCTCCGGAAAATCTTCCAGCGGCGCGCCCCATGCGACCCCCGCGTTGTTCACTAAAATATCCAGGTTATTCTCCCGGGCTTTAAACGCCTCAGCGAAGGCGTCTATGCCAGCCAGGTTCGACATGTCTGCGGGCAGAGATATACATTCGCCGCCGAATTGTTCGCTCAGCCGCTTTGCAGTGGCGTCACACACCTCGGCTTTCCGGGAACTGATATAAACCTTTGCGCCGTTTGCCAGATAGCCCGCGGCGATCATTTCACCGATACCTCGAGAACCGCCGGTGACGACGGCGACCTTACCAGCAACTGAAAATAGATCCTTCATAGAACTCCCTTACTTTAGTGGCGCTGGCTGCTGCCAGCGATTGATGTTGTCGACCATAGTATCCAAAAAAACGCATAAGGGTTTACCATGTCCGGTAACGCAATAGGGGGTATCCATGAGTAAAGAGTGGTTAGTGGGCGAATTCAGAACGCCGCGGCAGATGTTAGGTGATCAGGAGTACGACGGTCATTTATCGATACATGACGACCAAATGGCGGAAGACCTGGGCTTCGCCGGTGCGCCGATCGAGGGGCCCACGCATTTCAGTCAGTTCGTACCGCTGTTGCATGAAGTTTTTGGTGATGATTGGTTTGTGTGTGGCTGCATCAGTTCACATTATCAAAACATGGTGGTCGAAGGGGAAGAAGTGCAGGCCATGGTGGAGCCATCACCCACTAACGGTGTGGTGCGTATCGCTGCCCAAAAGCGTGACGGTACGCCGGTGTTGATGGGTACCGCCAGCGTTGGGCCGGACTATGGCGAAACAGAGTTAGAGCAGCGCATGGCTCGGCTCCGGCCGGCGGATCAGTTGGTCATCCTTGCCGACCTTCAGGTGGGCCAGAAGGGAGCGGGTAATCCAGAGAAAATCCGCATGGATATGGACCAGCATATGGGCGATATGTATCCGTTTTCGAATGCGCAAAAGTTGCAGAAAATAACCGAGAGCCATCCCTTCTACGGTGATGAGTCGCCTTGGGGTAAGCCAGTAGTGCCGTTGGAGATGGTTAGCGTACTGACTCAGTACACCAGTGGACGGTCCGGGTTTCGCAGTCGCGGTCCGGCGATTGGTTTGTTTGCAGGCCAGCAAATAAAAATGATCAACGGGCCATTGTTGGTAGGCGAGGACTATCTTTTAGAGCGCGAGATCATTGCGCTGAGTGAAAGCAGACGCACCGAATCGAATTGGATTCTTAGCCGAGTATACAGAGCGTCCGACCAAGAACTGATCGCCGAAGCGATCTTGAACTCGGCCACGCTCAAGGATTCCTACGCGAATTACGAAGCTGACGCGGCGACTTTGGGTAAAGACTTGTCCGCCTGAGGCAAAGGCGCTAGAGACGCGACATGCTCAAGCATCTTTAGCCGCTCGGGACCGGGCTGAATGCGTGCCCTCGCGTTGCGTTTGCGCCCGCGCAGCATGTAACGGAGTATTGTCCAACGAACTCGCTGTTCTTTGAGAAATTCGCCCGGTTTTTCAATGAGATTGACGGTGCGCATGATGCCGCGGTGGACGTGCAGTTTATCCCTTGCTGCAGCCGCCAGTGCGTCTCCGAAGGCGAGGCCAAACCAATTTTTGAACGAGGTTGCGCGATCTAAATCGACCCCATTAAGGATGGCGTCGGCCCTTTTAATGCCGCGTTTGTCCTCATTCAGGCTGGCGTTAAATATCGGTCTGATGTGTTCTTTAGATTGGTCGCGAAAACGCTGCGCGCGCAACCACGGGTCGTCGATGTCACCCAGCACTTCGGCAAGGATGTGAGCGTGTAAGGTACCCGTGCTGCAGCCCCGACCATAAAGGGGATTGGTGCGAATCGCAGAATCACCGACTGCAAAAAAGTTCAGCAACTTCGGCCCTTCGTCATGCACATAATCTCTCCAGACTGCGTGGATCTGGCCGATGCCAAAGGACTCGGTAGTGGGTTTTGCCTGCGTTGGTGAAATCCAGGGCCGCAAGCCGGGAATGGTCATGCAGATCTCATCGAAGTGCTGGCCGCTCTTAATCGCCTCGCGCAGTTCATGTTCGTTATTGGGCAGACAAATGATCAGCGCAAAGTGGCCGTTGTCACCCGGGAACACGCCGTATTTCATGTAACCCAAATCTCCTGCGGAGGGGTTGCGGTTGTCGCGCTCTGGTTCGGTTACTCCAGGCAAAAGCTGATAGTGACGGGTGTAATAAACAATCTCCGCGTCGTCACGTTGCTCGGTCACTTGCGCGCCTTGGTCTTTTAACCAGCGATCGAACCTGCTGGCGCGCCCTGTGGCGTCGACGATGATATCGGCGTTGTGCACGAACTTTTGGTTGGCATTGGAGCGATCGGTCAGTTCGATGCCGGTGGCGATTCGGTTTTGTGGATGCTCTGCATCGGCCTGCGTGAACACCTTGGTCACGTATTTGGAATTTTCTATCTGCACCGTTGAGCGGCGTTCGACGTAGCGTCGAACCACTGTTTCCATAGTGGCGCGTCGGCACATCAGTACCCACATTTTTTCATCGCCGGGTTCCGGGTGGTACTGGTCCTTGAGTTGATCAGGAATGGTGTCGGCAAAGGCCACTTTGCGCGCTCCAGCGGCAAAGAAGTCTTCCAATAGGTCCGGATAGTTTTCTTCTAGCACGCTGCACATTAAACCGAGGAAAGCATGGGGGTGTCGAAATTGTGCCGCGCCGCGTCGGTCCCAGGTGAAAAAGGCCTGATCCGCATCGCCTTCAGGCGGCGGCGTGTCGCGTTCGAACAAACTGACCTTGAAACCCTTACGCGACAAGGCAAGGCTGGTGAAGAGGCCACAGATTCCGGCTCCGACAACCGCAACGGTCTC
>DEBN01000168.1:4318-11006 GCA_002348825.1 Gammaproteobacteria bacterium UBA2955 | reverse complement strand
GATTTAGCGATAGTACCCAAATGGGAAATCACCTCGTCGCGGTTCATGCCAATGCCGTTATCGGCGATACACAATGTCTTCGCGTCTTTATCGAAGGTCACATCAATGCGCAGTTCGCTGTCATCACCGTATAAGTCCGGCTGCTCGATGGCCTGAAAACGCAACTTATCAATGGCGTCCGACGCGTTAGAAATAAGCTCCCGCAAAAATATCTCACGATTGGAGTAGAGCGAATGAATCATCAACTGCAGCAATTGCTTCGCTTCAGTTTGAAAATTAAGGGTTTCAGACTGTGCTTCGCTCATTGGGGCCTCTCCGGTGACGCAATTTCGACGGAAAAAGGATGGGGTCGAGGGACCAAATTTCAATGGCCAGCCAGTCGCAGACTTTTCAGCAGATCCTTTATTATCGCGGTAGCTTTTAATCGACGGACAGCTTCTAATACGCCCTAGGTGCCTTGCCGCAGCAAGGTTCCGATAAAAGCGTTTAGTCATTACTTATTGATAACCCGGAGATCACTAGGGCTTCTGCGCTTATAGACGTCACTACCTATACCGGAATTTGCAGTATGAAATTTAGCGTCTCGTGCCTATTCCTGTCGCTCGTTGCTGGCTGCGTCGGTAACCGCGCGGTTCAAACAGTGCAAGCCGACGACTACACCAAGTCCTGCGAGTCTCTGCAGTACGAACTTAAGCAATTGGGGGCAACCTTTGATAACGCCAAGGACGATTCAGGTGTTACGCCCAAAAATGTCGGTTTGGCGCTGGTATTCTGGCCTGGAATTATCGTTAACGAAGTTCGATCCAACAAGAATCAAGACTCAATCAGCGACCGCATGAAGCACCTCGGTGCACTGTATAACGCAAAGTGTCTGGGTAAGCCCCTTAGAGAGTAGCTGCTTGGAGAAAGCGATCAGTGCCCCCACTGGCGCAGGGGCATTCCTCGTCGATATTTACAGGTTTAAGTCCAGCCGGTCACGTCGGCCAGCGCATCACCAATTTCAGCAAGGCTGCGTACCGTGCGCACACCCGCATCTTGCAGGGCTGCGAATTTATCATCCGCCGTACCCTTGCCGCCTGCGATGATCGCACCAGCATGGCCCATGCGCTTGCCCGGGGGCGCTGTGACACCAGCGATGTAGCCGACCACTGGTTTGGTCACATTGGCTTTAATGTACGCCGCTGCCTCTTCTTCTGCAGTGCCGCCGATTTCTCCGACCATGACTATCGCTTCCGTAGCCGGATCGTTTTCGAACAATTCCAGAACATCGATAAAGTGACTGCCAGGAATGGGATCGCCACCGATGCCCACACAAGAGCTTTGGCCAAAGCCTCGATCTGTGGTTTGTTTAACCGCTTCATAGGTGAGGGTGCCCGATCGGCTGACAATGCCTACCTTGCCCGGCAGATGTATGTCGCCGGGCATGATGCCAATCTTACACGCGCCTGGGGTAATGACTCCGGGGCAATTGGGCCCGATCATACGCGCGTTAGTTAACTCCAGACGCGCCTTAACCGCCAGCATATCAAGAGTAGGTATGCCTTCGGTAATACATACGACCAACTCTATGCCAGCATCCAGCGCTTCTAAAATTGAATCTTTACAGAAGCCTGCCGGTACATAGATCACCGACGCGGTCGCACCAGTAGCGGCCACCGCCTCTGCCACGGTATCAAAGATTGGCAGCCCTAAATGGGTGCCGCCGCCTTTACCCGGGGTTACGCCGCCCACCAACTTAGTGCCATAGGCGATCGCTTGCTCGCTGTGGAGCGTGCCTTGCGAACCGGTAAAACCCTGGCAAATTACCTTGGTGTCTTTGTCGATCAATATGCTCATGACTGACCTCCGGCCGCGGCCACGGCTTTTTCGACCGCGTCTACTAGTGATTCTCCGGGAATGATGTTTAGCCCGCTGTCCGCTAGGGTCTGACGACCTAACTCAGAGTTGTTGCCTTCAAAACGCACCACAACCGGTACTTCTACGCCAACTTCTGTCACCGCACCGATGATACCTTCTGCAATCGTCGCGCAACTCACGATGCCGCCAAAGATGTTGATAAGAACCGCTTTTACTGCGCTGTCGGACAAAATAATTTTAAACGCTTCGGATACCGCTTCCTTGGTAGCGCCGCCGCCTACGTCGAGAAAGTTAGCGGGATTGCCGCCGTGCAGTTTTACCAAGTCCATGGTGCCCATTGCCAAACCGGCACCATTCACCATACAGCCGATGTTGCCGTCGAGTGCCACATAATTCAGGTTGTATTCTGCAGCTTGCGCTTCGCGCTCATCTTCTTGGCTTGGGTCCTCCATAGCGGCAATTTTCTGCTGCCGATACAACGCGTTGCCGTCAACATTCATCTTGGCGTCCAGACAATGCACATTGCCTTCCTCGGTGATCACCAAAGGGTTGATCTCTAAAAGAGAACAATCGGTCTCTTCAAACAACTTTGCCAAACCCATGAACAGATCGGTGAACTGGCGAATTTGTGGACCCTGCAGACCCAGCGCAAACGCCAGCTGCCGGCCCTGAAACGATTGTGCGCCCACATACGGGTCAATCATGGCGCGGAGTATTTTCTCTGGGGTTTCTTCCGCTACGGTTTCGATCTCCACACCGCCCTCGGTACTGGCCATAAACACCACCCGTCGGCTGCCTCTGTCCACCACCGCGCCCAAGTACAATTCCGTGGCAATATCGGTGCAGCTCTCCACATAGATTTTGCTGACCGGCTGACCGTTTTCATCGGTCTGGATGGTCACCAAATTCTTACCAATCCATTGCTCCGCGAAAGCCCTCACCTCCTCCAGCGAATCGGCAAGCTTCACGCCGCCGGCTTTTCCTCGTCCACCCGCATGCACCTGAACTTTAACAACCCAACGGCTGCCGCCAATTTTTTCTGCAGCCGCGACCGCTTCATCTGCCGTATCTACAGCATGCCCTTCTGAAACGGGCAAACCGTATTCAGCAAACAGGCTCTTAGCCTGGTACTCGTGTAAATTCACTGCGCGCGCTCCTCCCCTGACTGGTTACTAAAAATGCCCGTGCGCGATTGAGCGCGCGTTCGTTCTTTAACTAGGTTTTGCCACCTGGCTTTTTACGGTTAACCATGTGAATGGCATGACCTGCCGCACCGAGCGCAGCTTCGTGTACGCCTTCCGACAACGTTGGATGCGCAAACATAATAAGCCCTAAATCTTCGGCGCTGGCACTGAACTCCATACTGATAACGGCCTGGGCAATAATCTCTGAGGCTTGGGGGCCGAGCACATGCACGCCAAGTATCCGGTCGGTTTCGGCATCGGCAATAAGTTTGACCATGCCCTCGGTTTCATTCGCTGCCAAGGCCCGACCGTTCGCTGCAAAAGGAAAACTACCGACATTGTAGTTTTCACCTTCCAACTTTAGCTGCTGTTCGGTCTTGCCCACCCAGGCTATTTCTGGATGCGTATAAACGACACTGGGTACCGTGTCGTAATTCACTAATGGCTTATGGCCAGCGATCCTTTCCGCGACCATTACACCCTCTTCCATACCCTTGTGCGCCAACATAAGACCGCGCACCACGTCGCCCACGGCGTAAACATTCGGTGCATCGGTTGCGCACACTTCGTTTACGTACAGGAAACCGCGTTCGTCCAAGTTGACGCCGGAGTCCGGTGCCAACAGTCCCTCGGTGTAGGGCCTGCGGCCCACCGCGACAATCAGCTTATCGAATTCCAGTTGCTGTTCGCCGTCTTTGTCCTGATACGTGACTGTTACGGTTTTTTTGTTACCGCGTCCCTGCACCCGAGTTGCAGTAACACGCGCGCCGAGACGGATGTCCAAGCCTTGCGCTTTGAACATACGTTGAGCGTCGCGACTGATGCGGCTATCTGCCATGGGCAGAAACTCATCCAACGCTTCCAGTACGATGACCTCTGACCCTAAACGATTCCAAACACTGCCCAGTTCTAAGCCGATTACTCCCGATCCAATAACACCTAAGCGCGCGGGCGCTGCAGTGAACTCGAGCGCCCCGGTGGAATCAACGACAACTCCGTCCTGCAATGGCGCTGGCGGAATCTCTACAGGCACCGAACCTGGGGCTAAAATCACGTGGCCGGCCTGCAGCATTTGCTCATCGCCGTCATGGGGAGTAAACGCCACCTGACAATTGCCGTGCAAACGGCCTGTGCCCTCTAAAGAGGTAACGCCGTTGCCTTGAAATAACGCCGCTACTCCACCGGTTAAACCATCCACAACCTCTTGCTTACGCGCGATCATCTTCGGCACATCGGCACTTACTTTGCCGGTATTGATGCCTAAATCGGCAAAATCGTGCTGGGCTTCATGGAACTTATGCGACGCGTCCAACAGGGCTTTCGACGGGATACACCCCCAGTTCAGGCACGTTCCGCCCAGTACGGGATTATTGTCCTTGTCACGCATTTTGTTGATACAGGCCGTTTTAAAGCCCAGTTGCGCACTGCGAATCGCTGCGTGATAGCCTGCTGGGCCGGCACCGATAACGATTACGTCGTAGTCATTGCTCATGGGTTACTTCCACTCAAGGCATAAACGTCATGCCAATTTACTCTTTAATAGCCTCAGCTCAACTTGATTCGAGCGGGCTCTTCGTGCGCGTGCCACATAGCCCTATCATTAAGACGGGCTCATTATCGGCAATTGCTACAGTTCCAACAGAATTCGCGCAGGGTCTTCGATCATGCCCTTAATGGCCACTAGGAACTGTACGGCCTCGCGACCATCAATCAATCGATGATCATAAGACAGCGCAAGATACATCATCGGCCGAATCACAATCTCGCCGTCCACAACGACGGCTCGTTCCTGAATATTATGCATACCCAAGACCCCAGTCTGGGGCGGATTAAGAATCGGCGTGGACATCATCGAGCCGAAAATTCCGCCGTTCGAGATCGTGAACGTACCTCCAGCCATATCCTCAAGGGCCAATTTGCCGTCGCGCGCCTTAACACCAAACGCCGCGATTTCATCTTCTATCTGCGCCAAACCCAAGGCATCTGTGTCGCGCAGCACAGGTACCACTAAACCCTTTTCTGTCGACACCGCTACGCCAATGTCGTAATAGCCGTGGTAAACAATGTCATCGCCATCAATGCTCGCATTCACGGCCGGGAAGCGCTTCAACGCCTCGGTAGCTGCACGGACAAAAAACGACATAAATCCTAGCCGCGTGTCATTGTGAGCCTTCTGAAATTCAGCCTGATAGCGCTTACGCAGGGTCATGATCGGCCGCATATCCACTTCGTTAAACGTTGTTAACATCGCTGCATTCTGTTGGGCTGCTACCAAGCGCTTGGCGACGCTGGCGCGCAACCGCGTCATAGGTACACGACGCTCGACCCGGCTCTCTCCGCCAAACCCAAGCTCCACAGCTTGCGGCTTGCTGGTTGCCGCTGCTGGCTCTACCGGCGCGGGTGCAGCCTCCGGGTGCGCGACCGTGGTTAATGCCGCAGCGACGTCTTCCTTAGTGATGCGACCGTCTTTGCCCGAACCAGTAATAGCCGACCAATCCAAATTGTTTTCGGCGGCGAGCTTTTTAGCCGCCGGACTAGCAAACCGATCGACCTCAGTGGTCACAGCAGGCGTTTCTTCAACAGTACTGTCGACGCTCGGCGCAGCGGCACCGGCACCAGCACCCGGCGTGAACTGCGCGATCACCTCTTCAGAGAGCACCGTTTCACCTTCGGCCTTGACGATAACACTGAGCACGCCGTCTTCCGGCGCATACACCTCAATCACCACCTTGTCGGTCTCGATATCCACCAACAATTCGTCTTTTGCAACAAAATCACCCACTTGGTGATGCCACTCGGCAACGCTCCCGTCAGCGATCGATTCAGGAAAGGTCGGCGCCTTAATGTCCATAATTGACTTCCATCATGGGTGGTCGGGAGTGCCATTAAACATGGGCTTTCCCAAATAATGCTTCGTTCACGAGCTGTTGTTGCTGTTCTATATGCAGTCCCGGCGACCCGGCCGCAGGTGCGGCAAAGGCATCGCGACCAACGTAGTCTAGGGGCAACTGGGGTAGGTGTCGTTGCAGCACATTGCGAATGTGATGCTGAGACGAGTACCAGGCCCCTTGATTCATGGGCTCTTCTTGACACCACACCGCAGTTTTAAGCTTGCCGTAGCGAACCAGAAGTTCCCCTAAAGCCGCCTCGGGAAACGGGTAAAGCTGCTCTAGGCGAACGATAGCGACCGTTTCCGATTGCGCTTCACGACGCGCTTCAAGCAAATCGTAATAGACCTTGCCGCTACAGAGGACCAGGCGATCAACTTTCTTTGGATTCAGATCGTCCAGCTCATCGATCACCGTGTGGAACTCTCCGTCGCAGAGCTCTTCCAGCGTCGAAACCGCCAAATTATGACGCAACAAGCTTTTCGGCGTTAGCGCAACCAGCGGTTTACGCGCCGGGCGGATCACCTGACGACGCAACATGTGGAACACCTGAGCGGGCGTTGAAGGAATGCAAATCTGCATATTGTGCTCGGCACACATTTGCAGGAATCGCTCCAGACGAGCTGATGAGTGTTCCGGACCAGCTCCCTCGAACCCATGCGGCAACAACATAGCTAAACCGCAGAGGCGCGCCCATTTGGTCTCTCCAGAACTAATGAACTGATCTATCACCACTTGGGCACCGTTGGCAAAATCACC
>DEBN01000168.1:0-3986 GCA_002348825.1 Gammaproteobacteria bacterium UBA2955 | reverse complement strand
AACTGCGCTTCCCACACCACCAGCGATTTAGGCGCGGTAGCGGCGTATCCGTATTCAAACGCCAACACGGCTTCTTCCGACAGCAGCGAATCATACAACTCGAATGACGTATCTTCTCGAACATGATTCAGCGGAATGATGCGCTCGCCGTCTCTTTGATTGAACAGTGAAGCATGTCGGTGAGAAAACGTACCCACACCCACGTCTTGACCCGTCATACGCACTGGGAAACCCGCATCAACCAGCGTCGCATAGGCCATAATCTCGCCCATACCCCAATTCACCGGTTTGGCTCCAGCGGCCATGCGATGTCGATCATCTAAAATTTTGCTGACTTGGCGATGCAGCACAAATCCGTTTGGCAGTTCTTCAAGCTTAGCCGCCACCCGCTGGAAATCTGCCTGAGCTACCCGGGTATCACCAGGCGCATCCCAGTCGTGGCCAATGTAAGGGTTCCAGTCGACAAACAATTCACTATTCGGCTCCTGCACCAGACTCAAAGCCACGCTCTCGCCAGCTTCAATGGTGTCGCGATAGCGATCAGCCATTTCCGTCACACGCTCTCGACCAACCACTCCACCGTCGACAAGGGCATTGCCGTATTGCTCGCAAACAGACGGATGACTGCGAATCTTCTGGTACATGAGGGGCTGGGTCTTCATCGGCTCCTCGCCTTCATTGTGCCCACGCCGCCGATAGCACACGAGATCGATAACCACGTCTTTCCGATAGGTCATACGGTAGTCAGCAGCCAGGTGCGTTGCGAAGATTACAGCTTCGGGATCATCACCGTTGACGTGGAGAATCGGCGCCTGCACAAGCTTAGCGACCTCGGTGCAGTATTCGGTTGAGCGGGCGTCTTCCTGACGGTCGGTGGTAAAACCAATTTGATTATTGACGATGATATGAATCGTCCCGCCGGTGCGAAAACCGCGG
This sequence comes from Gammaproteobacteria bacterium UBA2955, assembly GCA_002348825.1. GTDB lineage: Bacteria > Pseudomonadota > Gammaproteobacteria > Pseudomonadales > Azotimanducaceae > UBA4421. The sequence goes on along the minus strand of DEBN01000168.1, from coordinate 3,050 downwards.
GTTTGAGACATCTGGAATGTCTCCATAACAACACCCTGACCGGCAAAAGCTGCATCGCCATGCACCACGATCGGCACCACTTGATCACCCACAGGATCATTGCGCCGATCCTGACGCGCACGCACGGAACCCTCTACAACAGGACCAACAATTTCCAAATGCGACGGATTGAAAGCCAACGCTAAATGCATTTCGCCGCCGCGGGTCATAACGCTGGAAGAGTAACCCTGATGATATTTCACATCACCGGAACCATTTTCAATCCGCACATTACCGTCGAATTCATCAAACAAGTCGCCGGGGTTTTTACCCAACACGTTTACTAACACATTGAGTCTGCCGCGGTGAGCCATGCCGATTACGGACTCCACAACGCCGTGATCGCCGAGCCGTTGCAGCAGCTCGTGGAACATCGGAATCAGACTTTCAGCGCCTTCAAGCCCAAAACGCTTAGTCCCTGGGTAGCGCCTGTGCAGGTATTTTTCTAATCCTTCAGCCGCGATCAGACGCTCGAGGATCGCCTGCTTTTGCCGGGCATCAAAACTCGGTCGGCTACGTGCGCTCTCTAACCGCTGCTGCACCCAAAGCTGTTCGGCAGCGTCGACAATGTGCATATACTCAGCGCCAATAGAACCGCAATAGGTTTGTTGCAACGCCGTTTCTATATCGCGTAGCTTTGCAGTCCCGTCCCCGTAGTGAAAAGTACCGGTGTTAAAGGTCTCGTCCAGATCAGCCGGAGACAGTCGGTGATAATCTAATTCGAGGATAGGTGTCGCGGGGCGCTCCATCATGCCGAGGGGGTCAATATTTGCGCGCTTGTGGCCTCTGTGTCGGTAGGCGGAGATCAGATCCTGTACCCGCATCTGGCGCACCTGGTGCTCGTCCGAGATATGCGTTGCGACTTTTTCCGGCTTCGCTTTTAGCCGATTGCGGCCCAAACGTTCGAAGTGCTGCACCACTGAGGAATGCGGGGTATCGGCCCCAATCGCACCCTCTACTACCGGTAATGTTTCGAAATAGCTGCGCCAGACCTCCGCCACAGCGCCGGGGTCTTCAAGGTAAGTCTCATAAAGATCTTCAATGTACGCAGCGTTTAAGCCTCCCAGGTGAGAACTCTTTTGCATCCGCTGCATAAAACTGTCAGTCACTACTACCCCTCTTAGCCGCAACTCGTATCGAAAAAACTACATATCCAAAGCCACCGCTGCTCCTACGGTGACCGCGAACCGATCTCTAAGCGCCTCGCTGCAACAACATTGAGCGGATTTTCCCGATCGCTCGGGTCGGATTAAGACCCTTGGGACAAACACTTACGCAATTCATAATGCCACGACAGCGAAACACGCTGAAAGGATCATCCAAACTTGCCAAACGCTCTTGTGTGGCGGTATCCCTAGAGTCCGCCAGAAATCTGTATGCCTGCAACAACCCTGCCGGGCCAATAAATTTGTCCGGGTTCCACCAAAATGACGGGCATGATGTAGAACAACATGCGCACAGGATGCACTCGTACAACCCGTCGATTTTATCACGGTCCTCGATGGATTGTAGGCGCTCTTGCTGTTCCGGTGGGGGGTTATCGTTGACCAGATAGGGCTGAACCTTTGAGTACTGCTCGTAGAACTGGCTCATATCAACCACTAGATCTCTTACTACGGGCAGCCCGGGCAGCGGCCGCAGCACCAGCTTTTTACGTTTCACCACTTCCGAGAGTGGCGTTATGCATGCCAAGCCATTTTTTCCGTTCATATTCATACCGTCGGAGCCACATACGCCCTCACGACAGCTCCGACGAAAACTCAACGAGGGGTCCTCGTCTTTAATCAGCTGCAATACATCCAGAACCATGAGGTCCTTGCCTTCCGGTATATCTACTTCTACATCCCGCATACTCGGCACTTCGTCGAGATCTGGGTTATAACGATACACACTGACCAACATGTTGTTTTCCTTCGATTTTTAAGGTTAAACCAAGTTATTAGAATGCTCTAATACACACGCACTTTGGGAGGGAATGCTTCCATCGTCTTCGGCGCAAAATTTACCGCTCGCTTTGCGATACGCTTGCCCTGCGCAAAATAAAGCGAGTGGCAGAGCCAATTTTCGTCGTCACGCTCCTGATAATCGTCGCGTGCATGGCCTCCTCGACTCTCTTTTCGCGCCTCGGCGGCAATAGCAGTGGCCTCAGCGACTTCCATTAAATTGTCGAGTTCGAGGGCTTCAAGCCGCGCCGTATTGAACGCGGCCGATTTATCCGGCATGTGCGCGGCGTTTATGCGTTCGCGAAGTTCTTCCAACTTAACTTTTCCAGACTGCATATTTTCTTCATCGCGGAACACACCAAAGCCATTTTGCATTGTCGTTTGCAGCTCTTTTTTCAGGTCGTACACCGACTCGCCAGTGCTGCTCTCGTTCCAACGGTTAAGCCGATCAAGCGCCGCTTCGACGTCGGATTCCGACGCCTGTCGATAAGAGACGCCCTGCTTCATGACCTCTTCCAAATGCATACCCGCGGCTCTGCCGAAAACCACCAAATCGAGTAACGAGTTTCCGCCCAATCGATTGGCACCATGAACAGAAACGCAGGCTGCCTCACCGGCCGCGTATAACCCTTCTACAGCGACGTCTTCACCAGCGCTGTTTTGGGTTAGTGCCTGCCCGCTCACTTGGGTAGGAATACCGCCCATCGCGTAGTGACAAGTCGGTACAACTGGAATCGGTTCTTTAACGGGATCAACATGGGCAAAAGTTCGGGACAGCTCGAGAATACCCGGGAGCCGACTGTTTAGGACCTCTTCGCCTAAATGGTCCAGCTTGAGCTTAACGTGATCGCCCTCAGGGCCAAACCCCCGGCCTTCAAGTATCTCGATGACCATAGATCGAGCGACAACATCCCGACCCGCAAGATCTTTGGCCGTCGGCGCGTAGCGCTCCATAAACCGCTCGCCATCGCTGTTAATAAGATATCCGCCTTCGCCACGACAGCCTTCTGTTACCAGCGTACCGGCACCTGCAATGCCGGTGGGATGAAACTGCCACATTTCCATATC
>DEBN01000033.1:32999-69425 GCA_002348825.1 Gammaproteobacteria bacterium UBA2955 | reverse complement strand
AGGCAGGTCTAATTGCCACTCACCCGATAAGTTCTGCGCCGTAGGGCGCACCTACTGTTGAGCGCTTTGGCGAAACCAACGAGAGGCTTGATTTGCTTGACCAGGCAAGCAAAACGCCGCAGAGGTTTAAGGGTTATTGCTTTGATCACGCTTATTCTGAGGATTTTCTTTTGCACACCCAGTCGACGTGCTGTTTGCGCAGCGCATCAATTACCCAGGCCACTGTTATGTGCAGACTGAAATCGTCCCAAGTCGAGTCGCTCGCGGATGTCGGCGGTGAAGGCAACGTTGCTTTCGTCAAGCGGTATACCGGTGCTGTCGGCGATTCGCACCATGCGTTGGAAGTTGGCGGCAACGGCCGCTGCATCGACAACGACATCGGCGCCCGCAACCTCCCTTAAACGGTCTCGGCTCAGCATTAGGGCAGAGGCATCTCGGCTGGCAACCGCTTCGGCAAATTTCATAAGCTCATTGCCAAATTTGACACCGCCGCCAGCCTCGCACAGCTCTCCATTGATCAGCTGTAAATCGACTGCTTGGTCTTTAACTTTCATGCTCAAACTGAGCATCGACGCGTGTGAGGTGGTTCAGTAAAAGCACTCGTTGATGGCTGAAACACGCCCGGCGACCAGTTCCATTTGAGCCCGATCTATGGCGCGTCCGGTATCTGCGGAGAAATCTAAAAGATTACCCATGGCGTATTGAACGTTGGCTATTTGCATCCAGCTGCGCACCGCGTCGGGAACCAGACTAAGGGCACGCACCACGTTCGGTGCTACCTTGCCCCAGAGATCGGCCTCTGGCCCAACAGCGCCATCCGGCCGAAGCATAGGTACGAAACCCACCCCCTCTTCGATAGCCTCCGGGCGATAGCCGTCTGGTCTGCCGGGCTGAGGTTCGGGCAGGGGTTCCAAGGGTAAGCCGAGTGCTCGATTGAACTCGTCGATACTCAAGCAGGTCACAACCACACCGACCAACTCGACATAGTGCTCTTTGCTGATGCCCGCATCCTGCAAGCGTTGCACATAGGCGTGAGTGATTCGGCTTTGATCGGTGACGATTCGGTGCACGGCATCGATGACGAGGTCATTCAATACACCTTCCTGTTCGCCGCCCCTGCTGTGTTCGCCGTCCATTTGATAAGGCGATAAAGCCGATTTGCGCCTTTCGCAGAATGGGCAAGCTAATGCGGTTCTAGAGGCGCTGGCAATGGCAACGCGCTCGGATCCGTCCCACCAATTGCCCGGTTGGGCCAATATTGTCCAAAATCTGCGGTACGCCTCTGCTACATCATTGCGTACTGCAAATCCCGAGTGGCTGTAGTCAAAAATTGTCATCTCATTCATCCCCGAACAAAAACCGCCGAGCATGAAAGTAGCAGTAATATCCTGTCGTCGGCAATGTCGGCCCAGTGGTGCGCTGTTATGGGCCAGATCCCGAAGTTGTATTAATGTGGCGTCGGTGTGGCATTACCGGCGTCACTACAGGCGGGCTCTTAATGGGGCACAGGATCGCAGCAGCGTAGGCCTGCACAGGGTCGCATATACCCTAGGACTTCTGCATCGACGGCACACCGTCTTCGAGCGACACCCAATTTTGCTTTGACGAACACCACACCTGAAATTGAGGTGTGAATGTCGCAGTATCATCCAGTGTGCCGGTCTTTAGGAACAGGTTGTCAGGGAACGCGGGCACCCAAGAATAGATAGGTGAGCCGCAGTCGCCACAGAAATGTCTCTCAACGGTGCCGCCACTGTCGGTATCGCTGTCTTTATAAACCTTGGTCGAGCCGGTTTTGAACGTAAAATCTGACTTAGCAACGCCACCCAAGGTTGAATACGCAGAGCCCGTCTGGCGTTGACAGTTTTTGCAGTGGCATATCCCCGCCATCTGGATTGCGCCGGCGATCTCATAGGAAATGTTGCCGCAAAGGCATGCGCCTGTAGTTGTCACTTCTCTCTCCCGAACGTTTTAACGGTTGGATCCTAACGCTGTCTTGCGTCGCTGTCGAAAGCCCTGCGCAGCTGAGTTGGCGGTAGATGAATGGGTTACGCTGGCATTTGCGCCGGCCGGGCCCTCGGCTCGGGTTGGCCCTCCGCCTTGAGAGCTCGGGCGGCATAGCGCTGGTAGGTAATACGGCGCCTAATCTCGCGTGATTTATCCGCCAAGACGCAGCATGCTAGGCCAGCGGGTGGGTGCAACGGTCGAAACCGCGACCAAGGGTGCATCGCGCAGGGGGGCAGATTTTTTTGAATATTGATGAGATATGGGTCGACGGGTTGCCGCTCGTCTTGGCGCTGTTGTTTTGGGGTTTGTGTATTACCTTGAGCCTTGGTCTTTGGCGGGGCCGGGTTACTGATGCGCCCCCAGCGCTTACGGCGGGCGCTGCGAGCAGATTGCAGAATCATGTTTACAAGCGCGCGGCTGCACTGCTTCTGATTCTAGGCGCTGGCGGTGGTTTCTTGCCCTCGCTGTTTATGTTCGCAAAGACGGGCCAAGTATGGTCTGTGAATCATCAGGCTCCCCATTCTATGGTGGATCAATACCTGTTGCTGCATATCCCGCTAGCGGTTCTGTGGGCCTTGCTAGTGGGTGTGCAGTTGTGGTCCGGTCAGGTCCGCGGGCGTAAACAACTGCACATAACCTTTGGTTGGTTGGGTCTGGCAACAGGTGTTGTGGGTATTGGCGTTATCGGTGGTTGGATTTGGCCCATGGTCAACGATTTTGCCCATGGATTCGACAGTCCAAATGCTGGGGCAGGAATCTACACCATGGCGATGGGTGTTGGCGTGGTGGTGAACGGCCTGCTGGCAGGCTACTGCGCGCGCAAACGCGACTTTGCGCGCCATAAAGATTATGTGCTAATGACGTTATTCTGGACCATGGATCCGGGAATTCACCGGTTGAACATGTGGCTGATGCGACTGCTCGGCGACGACATCTGGGCGCCAGAACAAACCGCTGGGCTAGGAATAGCGATTGCGAAGCTGCCGGCGAATCTTACGTTAATCGTCTGGGCCTTTGTTGTGGCCACAATGGCGCGACGGGTCAACGCGATTATTTGGAGCAATATTGCCGGTCAGGTGGCGCTTTGGTGCTTCGGCACTTTCGCGGTTGTCGGCGTTTTTCACGGGCCTGGGATCGCGCAGGCGGTGTTTCTCGCTTCGGCGACTTTTTTCTTGGTGGCATGGTCTGGCAGTCGTTTGGCCCTACGTTGAAGAGCCGCTTTGCCCGCACATTCGCCTTATTCACACTGGACAAAAACCGGGCTCTAGACGCGGCCGGCAGTATGCACGCGTTCTGCTGGGGCAGTTATGCTAGGTTCTGCAGCTGTGGTTAAGCGTGCGCAGGTGAGTTTGCAAAAACATTTAGATTACATTGTGGATTTTGAGGGCTTCTCGTTACTTTTTAGGGCTAACAAAAACTCAACTGAATTTATTCAGTATCGGCGCCGTGATTACACCAAAACACACGCCGCGGAGCTTTCACAGCAGATACTGGAACATTTGCCTGAACCGAAAGATGACAGCATGGCTGCGGCCATAGCGCTGCAATATTTAATAAAGACATCTGCATTGCTCTGTTATTCGGCTCCAGACCATTGCGGCAACGGTCATTATTGGTTGGTTGACCGGGACACGCTAGATGTTTTCGACCCTACCGGAGGCCGCTTTACAGATGCTCAGCGTGCGCTGATTTATGCGGCCGGTGAGGCGTGTGATTTGGTGGACCTTGTCGAAGCTGCTGGATTGAGAATCTTTGAGCTCATGATGCAAATTCAAACCACCGCGGTGCGGTTTGAGGTTGACGAGATAATTACGCCAGACAACAAAAATGAATCGACGTTCTTGAGAGAGAAATGGAGCATGAACTATCTTTATCAACGCGGTGTTTTTGGCACCTTCAAATAAATACACGTGTTTGTGGGGGTCGAGCGGTTTTGGGCAGCGCGTAAAGCGCTGACAGGCTATTTGCCATAGGGGGATGCGGGATGAAATTTGGCGCGCAGGTCGGCGTATACGCCACAACTTGGGACAACATACGACAGGTGGTTGAGTGCTGTGATAGTGGCCGCTGGAACAGTGTTTGGTTTGCCGATCACTACTTACCGCCGGGTAGGCCAGAGCACGCGACGGCTTACGAGGGGTTCAGCGTCGCCGCGGCTGCTGCGGCATTTACGCACAATGTGCAAATCGGCCACATGGTGCTGGGAAATACCTACCGTAACCCAGCGCTCGCGGCAAAAATGGCGGCCACGGTAGATCAAATCAGCCATGGTCGGTTTACGTTAGCGATAGGAGCCGCGTGGTTTCAACGTGAACACGAGGCCTTTGGTTGGGAATTTCCGCCTATGCGCGAACGTCAGGACAGACTGCAGGAGGCTTGTGAATTGATTCGTGCGTTGTTCCATGCCACAGCTCCGGTGACTTACAACGGTACCTATTACCAGTTAGATGAGGCGCCGTTATCGCCCGGACCGTTCGGTAGTCCGATTCCCATCATGGTCGGCGGTACTGGTCCCAAACGGACATTAAAAACCCTCGCAATGTTCGGCGATGTTTTTAACTTGGACGGCTGGGCGGGCGGGCCAATGACGAAAGAATTTCTCGATAAAAAGTGGGGCATTCTCGAGCAACATTGCGAAACTGTTGGTCGCGATCCGACCGAAATCCGCAAAACGATCTTGGTCCCATCGTTGGTCTCTGACGATAAAGAACTCTGCGCGGCTATGATCAAGGCACGACGCTTGGGTGAGGGCGCGGCGATTGGCCCAAAAAACTATGTTATCGATCGGTTGGGTGAAATAGCTGGCGCGGGTGTGGACGAAATTATGATCGGCGGATTGAATTCGGAGACGCCAGAGGTCTACCAGCATTATGAACAAGAGGTACTCAGTGCGTTTGTGGCTTGATGCAGCGGACAGGCAATTCGGGGGTTCTCCGGTGCAAGTTTGCGAGCTGGGCGATGGCAGATTTTAGTCTTTCGGGTGAAACGGCGATTGTTACCGGCGCTGCCGGCGGCATCGGCAGTGAAACTGTGAGGCAATACGCTGCAGTGGGGGTAAGGGTTGTGCCGGCCGGCCGCAACACAGAAGATCTTCCGCGCCTGCAACTCGAGATTTTGGCTACCGGGGCATCGGCTATCGCCCGTCCAATAGATGTGTGTGCGCCAGATGCTGTGCAGAGCCTTGTTGATCGGGGGTCGAGCAGTTCGGCCGCATCGACATTTTAGTGAACAACGGCGGTGGTGCGCGGTTTTCCAAGCCGCCTGAGACGCTCAGTTACGATGAATGGCAGAAGGTCATCGATTTAATTCTGTCGGCGCCGTTTCTTTGCGCCCAGCGGGTGGGCGCGATAACGCAAACGCAGATGAGCGGCAAGACCATAAATGTTTCTTCGGTTGCGGGCATAAAGGGCGCGGGACCGATAAGCCGCTACGGTGCTGCTAAAGGTGGACTGATCAGGCTCAGCAAGTTTCTGGCTTCGGCGGCATCTGAGGGTCTGACTGGAGAAATCATCCCAATTGGAGCGATGGTAGATTTCGATCGCTAAGTCAATTTATTCGTGGTTACCGCTATCGACGCACGCATGAAATTACACCGTCATAAGACGCCTCAACAGCGCCCGCGATCGGAGGTCGCGCAAATTGCTGCTTTGCATTGTCAGACGGTATGGAGACGCCCGATCGCCGCGCATTCGACCGCGGCCTTCGCCGCTGTGCGCGATCGGGTTGAGCGGTCGGGGCAGACCCTAATCATCGATTCCTGCTGTGGCACGGGTGACAGCACTCGGCATCTGGCGGCGGCCTTCCCGGATTCGCTGGTGCTGGGGTTAGACAAATCAGCGCATCGACTGGCGCGTCATCGAGGCGCTGAAGATTCAAACTATCTTTTGCTGCGAACCGACGTAAGGGATTTTTGGCGGTTAGCTCACGATGCGGGATGGCGGGCTTGGCGCCACTACCTGCTGTATCCGAACCCCTACCCAAAGCCATCGCAAATCCGCAAGCGCTGGTACGGCTCGCCGGCTCTGCCCGCGCTGCTAAACCTCGGTGGTGTGCTAACTGTGCGTACCAACTGGTCTTTTTATGCCGAGGAGTTTGTTGTAGCTCTCGATGCCGTTGGGGTCGAGGCTAAGTGGCGAGAAATCGCAACTGAACGGCCGATTACTGGTTTTGAGACCAAGTACTTGGCGCGGGGTGACGCTCTATTCGAGCTGGTGGGTGATCTAAATGTTGGTGTTGGCGGAGCAAAATAGCCACACCAACTCGCTTTTGGTGCAGTTCCTGTCTGCTGGACAAGCGCCAAGCTCCGGGTCACTTATCCTGTGTATCGAGAACGGCGCTCATACCTGCATTGGTGCAGACTACCGCAGCCCCCTGGCCGAGCTATGCTTCGCGAGACTGTGGGTAGGGTGTTGTTCGAAGCGCGATTAGTTCTTGTTCTTCCGGCGTCAGCTGGGCGCTGCCCTTGGTTTCATTGTGCAACAGTTGTAGATCGTTGGCGTATGTTTGGAAAAACATTTCCATTCCGCGCAGGAATTTTTCGTAGTCTGAGTCGTGCAGGGTAGTGGGTAGGGTCAGGTAGTTTAGCTTTGGGCTGCCAGCAAGGAGGTCATGTCGTTGCAGCATGTAAAACCAAAACAATTCCGTGCATTGAAAGACGCAGCGTTTGGCGACCAAATTGAGGTTATGGGTCAGCGTATCTGCGGCGTATTGCTCGTCTGTCACCGACTGTTGCTGCCAGATCAAGGTCAGTAAGCTGCCGGTTCCATAGGCCTTACAGGGCGCGTTGTAGGCCCGCGCCAATTCATTGATCGCATTTTTAAACTCCGTGGCGCGTGCATTGTGGCGCTGGCATTGCTCCTCCGACCAGAGGTGTTTAAACACGGCTTGGACGGCTGCCAGACAGATCGCGTTCTGATTAAACGTGCCACCACTGTTTATCGTGTTGGGGTGTTTGGGGTCGTGTCGTTCCATCCACGCGCGTTTTCCGCCGAATCCACCAAACGGTAGGCCGCCACCGAAGTATTTACCAAAAGTAGTTAAGTCTGGAGTTACGCCCAGCAGCTCCTGTGCGCCACCGGGCGCTAGGCGCGACGTCATGACTTCGTCGAAAATAAGCGCACATCCCGCTTCGTCGCAGGCCTGCCTTATTTTTTGCAGGTACGGCTTTGGGGATACCTGTTTTAAGTAGACCAATGGGCTGATCGACACGGGTTCTATAATGACGGCCGCAATCTCGTCAGCGTTCGCCGCTATTGCATCAGCAATAAGCTGCGCATTGCCGTATGGAACGGTTATCTTTTCATAGGGGGTGTCCAGCGGGCCAGCAGCCTTGCCTCCGTGAATCCATGCCCCGTGGTAGGCCCCATCGTACATAACGATTTTATTTCGCCCGGTGACGGCACGGGCTGTATGAATCGCGTAGGAATTAGCTTCGGTGCCTGTGTTACTGAATCGAACCAAATCTATCGATGGGAATCGTTTGGTGAATTCCCGGGCCACTGCAGCTTCGAGCAGATTTGGCGCGCCACCCAGGGCGTGGCCATTCTCCATTGCCTCGACTACCGCGGCTTTGACGGGTTCCGGAGAGAAGCCGAATAAACCGGCCGTATAGTTACCGAGAAAATCGGTTAACTGCTGTCCGTCAGCGGTAACCGCGGTCGCGTGTTTGGCGTTGACGAAGGTAAGTGGAAAGGGCTCGTGAAAAATCGACGCTCGGTTGGTCCCGCCGGCGATCCCCGATGCCTTGGCGGCAGCGAAAGCCTCCGCACTTTTTGGATTGGAAGCAACGTACTCTTCGATTAGAACCTTTGTAGCCGCCCGCAAAGCGCTATACGCAGGACTCTCGTTGTGGTGCTGGTTTGTGGGCATAAGACTCTCTGTGGCTCTCAGGTGATCGGTCAGGCGAATCCTCAGCTGCCGCTCGTCGATTCGCGAGTGGCTGCAAAATGCGTACAGCCCGTCATGTATACAGATTTCTAACTGGCGGTTTCACTGCAGTAATTAAGCGCAAGAGTCTGACACAACATCGGGCCAATAGCGCCTAGTCGTTGCTTGGCGAAAAACGGCGGGGCCTCTGACGGCGTGCCAGACTTAAATGAGATGTATTCGCATTTATCAGTGTGACTGTTACGATTTGGTAGACATTAAAATACGCGAAAGGACCCAGTTGGCCATCTTCTTAAGCCTCGCGCTCGCGAGCACTGCTGCTGTGACAACCGTTATATCGGTGAGGTATTCCAAGCTGTTGCGTCGTCGGCGTGTGTTTGCGATTAGCATGATCAGCCTCGCGGGTGCGCTTTATTGGGGTGAGTCGCTGGGTGGTTTCTGGCCGGGCGCCTATACGTTGTTTGCGTGGTACATGCTGTTGTGCACGGTATTGCCCTGGATAAATCTAGATAAGCTGGCGGATTTCCTGATGAGACGTCATGTTGATTAGATCGCTCATAGCGGTGGTGCTGTCTATTCCGGCGACGTTCGCAATCGTCGGCCTGGTGCTGGTGCTCACGCCGCAAACAACCAACATCATTCTTCCGGTGTTGCTTTTGGTCTTTCCGGTCTGGGTGACACTGACGGTTTGCAGTTATCTTATTGCTGAATCGCGGCGGGTCGCCGTCGGTCTGCTGGTCATTGCCGCACTCGGTTTTGCGCTGATCGCTCTGCTCAGAACGGCAGGATTGGCGGTGCTATGAACAAGAGCACAATAAAAATATTTCTCGGTGTACACACCTGGACCGGACTCGCAGCCGGTATGGCTTTGTTTATAGCGTTCTATGCGGGATCCCTCACCGTGTTTTTCCACGAGCTCGAAGTTTGGGACACCTATCATAAAAGCTCGGTCAGCGAACAGCAGAGTATTGCCGATGCGCAACGGCTATTGGATCTGGCTGTGGAAGACCGTCCCGGCATGGTGAGCAATCTTCGAGTCTATCCAGCTGAAACCGATCATCCTGTAAATGTTGTCCGATGGTATGAACGACTGGCGAATGGAACTTTTGAACGCCATGAATTTAGGTTGACCGAGGCGGGGTCGCTCGACACCGCGGAGGACAATGCGCAACTCGCCGGCTTCATCTATCAATTGCACTACACCGCCGGTTTACCTGCCACTTTCGGTATTTATGTGTTGGGAATCGTCTCGCTGATCTACGGCTTGGCGCTGGTGACCGGGCTCTTAATTTTCCTGCCTAATTTGCTGAGCGATCTATTCAGTATTCGACGCGGAAAAAACAAAAAGCGCTTTTGGCTGGACGCCCACAATGCGGTAGGCGTGATCTCGCTGCCGTGGCACATGATGTTTGCCTGGAGCAGCGTTGTTCTGTGCATCGGTATTTTTACTATCGCGCCATTCCAGTTGCTGGTATTTGACGAGGATTTGCTGGATTTGATCGGCCCGGAATTGGGCGTTGTGCAACCCCTCGAGCCCGCGAACGAGTCCGCGAAGATGTTGCCTCTGGCGGACATGCTGGCGATTGCCGAACGTGCGGCGCCCGATTTTTCTGCGTCGCAGCTGCGATTCACTAATTACGGTGATCGGCAGGCGACAGTGCAAATTTTTGGCGACTCCAATACACAAACCCTCCTTACCAGAGTCGGCGTAACCCTTAATGGCAGCACCGGCGAGGTGCTTGCTGTCAGTCATCCCAATACGTCTGGCATTGGGGCAACAATTTACAATGGGTTGATTGCCCTACACTACGTCAGCTTCGGCGGTTACCTGGTTAAATGGGTTTACTTTGTGCTGGGCCTCTCTGGCGCATTTCTCTTCTATTCCGGCAACCTGTTGTGGATCGAAACGCGGCGCAAGAGGCGTAATCCGGTGCAGCCTGCGACCACCGTTTTCCTTGCGAAGCTGAACAGCGGTGTATGCATTGGTTGCATGGCCGCTGTGTCCGCAGCTTTTCTCGCCAGTCGTGTGCTTATGGATCTCGATGATCGTGGCGAGATGACCGAATGGGCGTACTACGCGGTGTTCTTACTGGCCATTGCCTGGTGTTTTATTCGTCCCGTCAGTGTTGGCACCCGAGATTTGCTCTGCGCTTGCGCCGTTTTAACGGCCGCGATTCCAGTGGCCGATGCCGTTGTGTTGGGAATGCCGGTCTGGCGTAGCGTTGCGCTGGAGGAATGGCCTTTGGTCTGTGTCAGCGCGGTATCTTTGGTCAGCGCCGTGTGTTTTTGGCAAATGGGCGCAGCGGTGCAGAAGCGATTGAAGCTGGGTGATGCCAACAGTGTCTGGGGCGTATCGGAGGCGAATGTTGTGCCGAGCACGCTTGCAAAAAGCGTCGATTAAAGGAAGTCTTTGCGACCTGTAATTACCGAGCCGCCTGCGATGTCTGAGTTCTTGCCTACTGCCGTGTTCCGAATCTGGGCCAGTGTTGCGTTATGTCTGCTTGCTCTCAGCGCCCATGCGGTTGCCGGTTACGACCGCGACGCGCCGATGTCGAAGACCAATAATGGCGATATAGAGATTGCCTACCGTGTCGTTGGCGACCCGTCGGCGGAGCCGATTTTGATCATCATGGGCTTGTCTGCCTCCCATCGAGTATGGAGCCCGGAACTGATTGCCGGTCTGGCAGCAGGGGGTTATCGGGTCGTGCTGCTGGATAATCGCGATGTCGGCGAATCATCCAGAACCGCAAAGAAAGGCAGACTGTGGCTGGCTTGGCAATTGTTTAAATATCGTGTCGGTTTAAGGGTTAATTCGCCTTACTCGCTGCGGGATATGGCAACGGATGCTGTGGCTGTCTTGGACGCGTTGGAGATCGACCGGGCGCATGTTATTGGTGCGTCCATGGGTGGCATGATCGGTCAAATCATCGCGTACGACTTTCCAGAACGAACTCAATCGTTGGTGTCCATTATGTCCACCACCTGGGCACCGCATTTACCGCAGCCGGGACAGGAGCAGCAAGACGGCATTGCTGAAATGAATGAAAGCTCTGCAGAACAGGCAACCAATTTGCAGGAACTCGGCTTCTATCCGGGGGCGTTGCCGAATCAGGTCACCGCGATTTTGAACGGGGGCGACAGAACCCAGCAGGTAGCGAAAATCACTGCGCCCACTCTTGTTCTGCACGGCGCTGACGATGCGCTGCTCTCGGTTGAGCATGGTGAGCACACCGCTGAGACCATTTCGGGTGCTGCATTCAAGGTTTACCAAAACATGGGGCACAATATGCCCAAAGCCATTGTTCCTGTGATGGTGGAGGACATGTTGGCACACTTGCGTGCAAATCCCATGACCGCCACTGTGGCCGCGCGCTAGTCCTAGGAGCAAAGGCGAATGAAGTACATCGGATATTTTGCTGTTGGCTTGGTTGCGTTGCTGGTAGTCGGAATAGTGACGCTTTGGGGCGGGGCTCGAATGGCCCTTGATGAAACCTACGCGCACACCAAGGCGACCGCGCAGCTGCCATTTTTCGCGGACAAGCAAGCAGATGGCATCGTGCGTATCGCCACGGCTCGCGGTGATTTCCGTGCGCGGGTTGCCGGCTTTAAAAGCAATGTAGATCGGCCGTTAGTCGTTTTGCTTCACGGGTTTCCAACCACCTCCGTGATGTGGGTGGATTTGATTGCACCATTGGCAAGCGCGGGCTATCGGGTGGTCGCGTTTGACCAGCGCGGCTACAGTCCTGAGATAAGGCCGGAGGCCGTAAACGAATACGTTGTGCCGCGATTGGTGGAGGATCTGTTTGCCGTTGTGGAAAGCGTTGGCGGCGTACAGTTTCATCTAGTGGGACACGACTGGGGCGCGGGGGTCGGCTGGGGTGCGGTACTGGCCAACCCGGACAGGATTCTCAGTTGGACGCCACTGTCTATTGCGCACCCACTGGCGTTTCAGAGCGCGCTCGAGACCGACCCAGAGCAGCAGTCGAAGAGCGCCTATTTTGCGCTTTTCGTCACGCCTTCGGTTCCAGAAATTCTGTTCGCCTTCAATAGTTTCTCGATGTTAAGGGATGTGCTGGATGGCATGAGTCCAGAAAAAATGCAGGAATACATCGACGTGTTCAGCGAACCGGGCGCGCTTACGGCTGCGCTCAACTGGTATCGGGCCTCGTTCGCGATGCAGCCGCCCGACGGCGAGAACCAAAATGGCGATGTCTTCGTGCCCACTTTATTCATATGGGGTAATCAGGATACCGCCGTTGGACGTAAGGGCACCGAGTTGATGGCCGACTACATGCAAGGACCCTATTCGATCCTAGAACTCGACGCTGGGCATTGGTTGCTTAGCGAAAAACCGGAGCAGGTTATCGAGCCGGTGTTAGCACATATCAAGCGGAACGACCCTAGTGCTACTCAGTGGCCCGCTGAAGGACAAGAAAACTCATAGTTCTTGTGCACCAGCTGTGCATGGGCCGCTGTTGCATTGCCAGAGCGTGTAGACTTCACTGTTCCAAGCAATTACGAACGCAATCGGCGTAAGGGGAGAAAATGCAGGTAGGTGTTATTCCAGTAAACATTGGAGTGCAGTCGGCGGATCAGGTTGTGCAAACCGCCCGGTTTGTCGAATCGCTCGGATACGAATCTGTCTGGACGTTCGAGCACGTCGTGGTTCCAGTCAATTATGAATCCAAGTACCCCTACAATAAGTCGGGCAATATGGGCGCGGCGCCGGAAACTAACTTTGTTGATCCCCTTATTGCCCTCGCGGCCGTAGCGGCGTCCACAAAGACTTTGCGGTTAGCGACCGGGGTTAACATCCTCTCCCAGGTGAATCCGATCTATATGGCTAAGCAGGCGGCAAGTCTGGACTTTATGTCTAACGGTCGATTTATGTTGGGCGTAGGTATCGGTTGGCTAAGGGAGGAGTTTGAGGCGCTTGGAGTGCCATTCGAACACCGAGGTGCGCGCTTTGACGATTATGTTGCGGGCATGCGCAAGATTTGGTCGGGCGAGGTCGTAGAACACGAAAGTGATTTTATTTCCTGGAAAGGTTTTAAGAGTTATCCGTTGCCCATTCAGAATCCCTTTCCTGTGGTAATGGGAGGCGTTAAAGGCAAGATATTTAAACGTACGGCTCAGTTGGGTAATGGTTGGTTTGCGCCTACGGGCAACCCTGCAGAGCTGAAAGGGCATATGGAAAATCTAAAGATTGAATGCGATGCCATTGGCCGGGATCTTTCTGAAATCGAAATAACCTGTATGTGGCCTGGTGTTGGCGGCGAAGATTTCCTCGGCGAGCTAGCCGCGGTGGGTGTCAGTCGTGTCGTGGTGCCGATGATGGGCGATGGTGATCCGCTGGAACGACTAAGTAAGATCGCAGAAGAAGTTATTGGTTAGTTTTTGCTCCGCGATAGCTGTCGCTTAAGGTTTGATGTCGGCGCGTGGGTCCCTGGCATTACCGCTTTTGCCTTGGGGTGTTTTTTCGGACGGGCGCTGTACCGTGGAGTCGGCGATGACGCAACTCGATGGCTTATTATTTTCAACCGCCATAGAGTGAGAAGCGCTTTAAGAAATACCATATTTCGTCTGCGGCGTGCACATCGTGACGCCGATAACCGTCGACGTTGATGGGCCAATCATGGCCAACCGCATCCAGAGCGATCAGCTCGACCTCAGTGCCCTGAGAGCAGTCAAGGTATCGAGTTCTTTGACCGCCATACCCGTCGCCAGTGATGTCAGCGATGGCGGTTTGCTGTGGGTCGCCGACGCAGCCATTAGATTGGGCCCAGAATTCAATGGTCGGTGTGATGGCCGTGAAACCGTTGCCGCCGGCGAAGGGCACCACCGCGTCTTCGACGCCATGAATGTGCATCACCGGCACCGGGCGACTGGCGGTGCAGGTTGCGCTTTCCACAGTCATTGAGCCGGTTACCGAAACTATTGCGGCGACCCGCTGACTAAGTTGACAGGCCAGTAGGTAACTCATCATGCCACCGTTCGACATACCAATGGCGTAAACCCGGTCGGCATCGATATTCCTGGATGCGTTAAGATGATCGATCAGGGTTTCAACGAAGCCGAGATCGTCGGTATCGCTCTTGTCGGTGAATCCGCGGCCAGAGTTCCAGTGTGCCTCGCCGCTCGCGGGCAATATTGTTCCTTGAGGATAGACCGCGATAAACCCTTCAGATTCGGCAAGGGGCTGCAAGCCGGTATAGTTCAGATTGGTCTCGGCGCTGCTGGTGTAGCCATGGAAACTTAGCACTACCGGTAATCTATTGGTGTCGGTCTGTTGATCCGGGACATGAATAAAATAGTCACGCTCGATGCCGTCGTGGTTCAGCGTACAGGCTTCGGTATTGACGATCTGCTGACCGAAAGAATTGACGCCGTTAAAATTTGTACAGGCGTTCCCTGCGGCTGTACCTGAATCGTTAGCGCTTGTTGTAGACCCTGTGGTTTGGATAGTTTGGATAGTTTGGCTAGCTTGGACGGTTTCTGTGGCTTGTGACGCGCCGCCGCCGCAACTCATACACAGCAACGACAAGCAACCCAGCATCGTTAACCTGCTCAAATTCATACCGGTCCCCCGATTTCCCCAAGCGCCGTAGTATAGGCGAACTTGCGAGTGGCGCCGAAGTATCACACCCATGCACTTTGTAGGTATACGATCCAAGTTAAAACGCGAGTCGATCAAGGTATGATCGGGACTTGCTGAAAGACAGTATTGTGTGGGCCACCGCACTGTAGGAGAGGGGTTAAATGATCGCGCAGCGGAAATTTTTTCGAGCTTCAAGGGCTAAATGCTTCCTGGTAATTGCGGTAGCGATCATGTTCGGTTGTGCGGACTCGTCTGTTCCTGCCAAGGCTGCAGATACCCCACCTAAAGTCGCACTGATAATGAAATCGCTGGCCAACGAGTTCTTCGTCAATATGCAGCGCGCGGCCGAGGCGCATCAGGCTGAGCGAGCAGATATATATACGCTGGTCGCTAATGGCATAAAAAATGAGAGCGATTTAGCCCAACAAGTTGCGTTGGTCGATCAAATGATCGCGCGTGGCGTCGACGCGATTGTTATTGCGCCAGCGGATTCTCGCGCATTAGTTCCCGCTTTGGTACGCGCGATGCAGTCGGGTATACACGTGGTGAACATCGATAACCGATTGGCGACTGAAGTGCTGGCTGAATACAACGCTAATATTCCTTACATCGGTCCGAGTAATCGTCAGGGCGCGCGACTCGTTGCTGAATACGTGCTGGCGCAGCATGAAGCCGGCAGCGAGGTATTTATCTTAGAGGGCATTCCCACCGCGGCCAATGCTAAAGAGCGTAAGGCGGGTTTCGAAGATGCGGTAGCTGCAGCGGATATGGCGCTGGTAGGCAGTCAGAGCGGCGCTTGGGATCAAACTCAGGCCGCGCAAATTACCGCCGCGGTGCTGAACAGGTATCCAAACCTAAAGGCTATTCTTGCAGCCAACGACAATATGGCGCTGGGCGCAGCGAGCGCTGTAAAACTCGCTGATCGCGATGATTTGAGTATTGCTGGTTTTGACAATATCAGCGCCGTTCATCCGTTGATGCGCGAGGGTCGTATCGACGCTACTGTGGACCAATACGGTGCTCAGTTCGCTATTTTTGGTATCGAGTTTGCGTTGGAGATGATCGCGGGCCAGACCCAAATGACCGATCGCACGACCGCGGTGAAATTGGTGACGCCCGCCGATTTGGATCAGTAGCTTGCGGCTGCAGATTCGCAACCTTCGTAAACATTATGCAGCTCCGGTTCTGCGGGGCCTGAATTTGCACCTCGATGCGGGGGCAATCCATGCCATCGTGGGCGAGAACGGAGCGGGCAAAACGACCCTGCTGAAAATTCTCAGCGGTTTAACACCGGCGGATAGTGGCACGGTGGTGTTGGATGGGGCGCCGTGGGCGGCAAAAAACCCCAAAGCGGCGCAGCGAGCTGGGCTGTCTCTGTGCAGTCAGGAGCTCAGTCTCATCGATAATTTAAGTGTCGCGGAAAATATTGGGTTGCGCGCGTTGCCCGGGCGACTGCGTCTAGACCGCGCGACCCTACACCGGCGATGCCGAGAGTTATTGGATCGATTTCAACTGGATCTCGCCCCCGACCAACTGGTCGGTACCCTAAATCTGGCCGAACGGCAGATGGTGGAGCTGGCCAAGACGCTTAATTCCGAGGCGCGTCTGCTGTTGCTCGACGAACCTACCTCGGCGCTGAATGATCAACAAGCCCGGGCGCTGCATGCCATGTTGCAGAAACGCGCCAACAATGGCGTGTCGATTCTCTACGTCTCTCATCGTCTTAACGACGTGCTGCAGTTGTGTGACCATGTTTGGGTGTTGCGCGATGGCAAAGTGGTGCACAACGCGCCCTCTGAGCAACTCACTGTCGCTGAGGTGATTCGGCACATGTCGGGTAAAGAAAAGTTAGCGCAACCAGCCATTGCAGCCCAGCGTCATGGGTCTGTTCATCTCTCTGTGCGGAATCTGCTTACTCGAAACATGCGGCAGCCGGTTTCGCTGGATTGTCATCGCGGCGAAATTTTCGGCCTGGCAGGCTTAATGGGGGCTGGCCGCACAGAGCTATTGGAAGCTATTTACGGTCTCGTTGCACACACCAGTGGCCGCGTCGAATTGCTCCACGCAGATAAGCGTATTGGTCTGACAGGGGTAAACGATGCGGTAAAACATGGCGTTGGCATGGTGCCGGAAAGTCGGGCTAGTCAGGGTATCTTTCGGGGTCTCTCGGTGGCGTTTAATGCAACCATTGCACAGCTTGGACGGGTTGCCTCGCGGCACTTGTTAAGTCGCCGGCGCGAGGCCACTGCCGTGGATGCTCTGATCCGCCGTTTGAACGTCAAGTGTGAGGGCGGCGATCAATCCATTGAAGCGCTCAGCGGTGGTAATCAACAGAAGGTCATATTGGCCCGCTGGTTGCACCGAGAGTGCTCG
The DNA here is from genome assembly GCA_002348825.1 of Gammaproteobacteria bacterium UBA2955. GTDB lineage: Bacteria > Pseudomonadota > Gammaproteobacteria > Pseudomonadales > Azotimanducaceae > UBA4421. The sequence continues at coordinate 52,561 of DEBN01000033.1, read as the reverse complement.
TTATTGCTGCTCGACGAACCTACCCGAGGGGTCGACGTTGGCGCGAAGTTCGCGATCCACGATCTGTTGCGTGCATTGCGAGATCAAGGGGTATGCATTGTGGTGGCTTCTTCGGAATTGCAAGAACTGCTGGCTTTGTGTGACCGCATTGCAGTCATGTCTGCGGGGCGAATGATCAGTACCTTTGAGCGCGACAGCTTCGATCAGGAGAAGATTCTTGAAGCTGCATTCTCCGCTCATAACACCACGCAGATGGCCTGACATGTCACGACGACTGTTGCGCTGGCTCGACCAATACCTGGTGATGGTGTCACTGCTGGTGATCATCCTGACCTTCACTCTGGCCGCCGAAAATTTTCTTTCTTATGGCACTCTGTCGGCAATACTCAATCAATTGCCGGCATTAACGCTGGTTACCGTGGGTATGACCTTTGTCTTAATTTGCGGGGGCATTGACCTGTCCGTAGGTTCGGTTTTGGCATTGAGCGCAGCTGTGATTGGGGTCACTGTTGCGGCGGGATTTTCAATTCCTGTGGCTGCCCTGGCGGGGGTAGCTACCGGTGCTGTCGCCGGGCTTGTAAACGGACTGCTCGGCAGCTATTTACGCTTGCCCGTGTTTATCGTCACCTTGGGGATGTTAGAAGCAGCGCGTGGTTTTGCCTATCTGATCACCGACTCGCAAACCGTATACATCGGCAGTGCTATTCAGGGCTTGGTCCAGCCGATCCCCTGGTTGGCCCTGACCCCGGCGTTTTTATGCGCGCTTGTGGTGGTTGCGGTTGCCCATTTCGTGCTTACCGCCACGGTGTTCGGGCGGCACATTATCGCCGTCGGAACAAATCCAGAAGCGGCGCGCATGTCGGGAATAGATCCGAAATTAACGTTACTGATTGTGTTGTGTATTTCCGGCGTGCTGGCGGGTTTAGCCGGTTTAATGAATTCCGCGTATCTGGGCTCAACGGACCCGAATGCCGGCTTGGGTCTGGAGTTGGCGGCTATCGCTGCGGCCGTTATTGGCGGCACCAGTTTGATGGGCGGTCGCGGTTCGATATTCAGTGCGTTTATCGGTGTGCTCATTATCGCGGTGCTGCAAAACGGACTGGCCCAGATCGGAGTGTCCGAGCCGTTTAAACGTGTCGTTACCGGCGTGGTTATCGTATTGGCTGTGGTGCTAGATCGATGGCGGGCAGACCGGGTGCCGTAGTGCGGGTATACAAACCGGAAATTTGATAGCGTTTACCGCGAGGTAACCTAAGGGTGATAGGAGAATTAAGATGCGCACCCAAATGTGTAAATTACTGGTGGTCAGCGTGTTTGCCATGATCAGCAGCGCACCTGCCAGTGCTCAAGCAGACGAAATAGCGATTTCTCGAGCCGACTATCAGGAGAAACTGCAGGGGTTTTGGTTGGGTCAAACCATCGCCAACTGGACCGGTATTGTTACCGAAATGGATAAAATCGGCGGCGCGGGTGTAGCTGGCGATTTTTACACACGTGCAGACTGGGGCACCAAAGATCTGCCGAATCTCGGCGGTGCCACTTTTCCAAGGTTGTCGCTGACCATTGATTGGGTCTATCGCGGGCCAAATGAAATCTGGGGTTCTGACGACGACACCGACATTGAGTACATCTATCAGCATCTTCTTGCGACGCACCAAACCTCGATGTTGACGGGCGAGCAGATCCGTGACGGTTGGCTCACTCACATATACGACGAGCGCAACTCGCCGTTAAAGAACTATGCGGGCAAGGGCGAGAATTTTTTGTGGGTGTCGAACCAGCGCGCCCACGAACTGATGTTGGAAGGCGTGGTGCCGCCCGACACCAGTGATCCCGAGCGCAACGAGCATTACGACATGATTGATGCCCAACTGACCACCGAGATTTTTGGTTTGTACGCGCCTGGGCGTCCGGACGTGGCATTGAAGATGGCCTACCTGCCGATTCGCACCACCGCGCGCGCCGAGGCGGCATTGGCGTCGGAATTTTACATCGTCATGCATGCGCTGGCGTCGGTAGTCGACCCCAAACTTTCGCGACAACAGCAGCTTTCCTGGATGTCAGCGCAGGCTCGCGCACATCTGCCAGACGACTCTGTTTCGGCGCGCATGTACGACTTCGTGAAAAGCCGCTACGCGGCGGGTATCCCTTGGGAGCAGGCCAGAGACGAGGTCTATCAAAGGTACCAGGTGGAAGAGCAAGACGGCTACGACATTACCTCTCGCAATTTGAGCTGTAACGGCTGTTTCTCCGCCAGCATCAACTTTGCTGCCAGTCTGGTCAGTTTGTTCTTCGGCGAAGGCGACTGGCAGGAGACCGTTAAGATTGCGGTTTTAGCCGGTTGGGACTCTGATAATCCGGCTGCTACCTGGGGTGGTTTGTTAGGTTTTATGGAAGGCCAGCAAGGCATTGAACGAATATTCGGTCGCAAATTCTCTGGGCGGTATAACATTCATCGCACCCGAACTGGTTTTCCTGTACCCAATGGTGTTGATACCTTTGTTGATATGTCTGCCACGGGTTTGCAGATTGTTGATCGTGCGGTGGCGGAGGAAATGGGTGGACGCGTAACCGAGGATGCGTGGCTCATTCCAGCGCAAGGCGGTTAGCGCGCACCTAACCGATGCAAGTAACTATGCCGGTACGGATTGATGTTGGATTTGGCTTGAGTGTGGTTCTACCTTGCTCTAGGCCCGGCGTGCACTTATGTTGCGTTAGCTAGATGGAGGATTGAGCTATGCAAACAAGATTACTTGGACAGGCAAAGACCCCGGTCTCGGCCATGGGCTACGGCGCCATGTCCTTTAGCGATTTCTATGGCGCAACCGACGATGCGAAGTCATACGCCATTCTCGACCGATGCTTAGACCTCGGCATCACCCACATAGATACATCCAACGTCTATGGCTTGGGTATGTCCGAGAGCCGTATCGGAGCGTACCTGGCAAAACAGGGTAAGCAGGCACAGGATTTTTTCACTATCGCGACCAAGGCGGGGATAACCAGCAAGTCCGATGGCACCCGATATTTCGACAACAGCTTGACGCATCTAGAATCTGAGCTGGATAAATCCCTACAGCGTTTGGGGGTTGAGCAAGTCGAGTTGCTGTATGTGCATCGACGCGAAGCGGCGATACCGATCGAAGAAGTTGCCGAGTCGCTGGCGACCTTGGTCAAAAAAGGCAAGACGCGTCAGATCGGTTTTTCGGAGATCGCGCCAACGTCGCTGGAAATTGCCAATGAGGTGCATCCGGTCGCGGCTGTGCAGTCCGAATACTCTCTGGCGACACGCTCTCCGGAAATGGGATTGGTGCAGAAAACCGCTCAGCTTGGTACGGCCTTGGTGGCCTTTAGCCCGATCGGCAGATCGCTGCTAACGGACCATCCGCTCTCCTATGAGGCCTGTCAAAACCTCGCGTTTATGAAGGTCAATCCGCGTTTCCTAGAAGACACATATCCGCGCAATATTCAGGCGTCGAGCGCATTTAGAACTTTGGCGGCGGATATGGGTATTTCGGCATCGGGCTTGGCGATCGCCTGGCTCCTTGCACAAGGAGATCATGTACTGCCGATTCCGGGCACCCGCTCTGTTGAGCATCTGAATGAGTTGGCGTCCGGGGTAGAATTTACATTAAGCCCATCGGACTTAGAGGCCATTGAAAAGGCTTTGCCCATTGGGTGGTGTCATGGTGATCGTTACGCGCATGGACAGTGGAGAGGCCCCGAAAAATACTGTTGATCGGGAAACATTAAAGGCGCTGAGCTGCCGAATGCTAGCGGAGTGAGGATTAAAAATGGAACTTGTAAGCAGATCAGACGATTCAGGCATAGCGGTTCTCAGTCTTAACAGACCAGACATGCTGAACGCGCTGAGTCCGAATTTGTTCAATGAACTTAGAGCCCACATCGACGCGATCGCAGAGCAACCCGATCAAGTGGGTTGTGTCATTTTGCGTGGCGAGGGCCGGTCGTTTTCGGCGGGAAATGACCTCAAGGCTATTCAGGCCGGAGAAAAGCCGCCTTCCCGGCATTTTCAGGCGGAAACACTCGACGCGATTGAGCGTCTGCCCCAGCCGGTTATTGCTGCGGTGCAGGGTCATTGCTATACCGGCGCGCTGGAACTGGCCATCGCCTGTGATCTGCTGATTGCCGCCGACGATGCGCGCTTTTGTGATACCCACGGCAAGTGGGGGATGTCGCCAACTTGGGGTATGAGCCAGCGCCTGCCGCGGCGGGTTGGTCTGTTGGCAGCAAAGGAAATGATGTTTTCGGGACGAGTCATCGGTGGGGCGGAAGCGGTGGCCATGGGTCTGGCGAATCGATGCGTTGCTGCTGAGTCGTTACTCGACGAGGCACTGGCGATGGCGCAGAGTTTTTTAGCCAACTCCTGGTTCACTCTGCGTGCAGATAAAATGCTGATTAACGGCGGTCTGGATAATACGCTGCAGGAGGGCTTGATGTGGGAGCGACAGAACAGCCCAGGTCGAGGCCCGGATATGGAAGAGCGCTTGCAGAGCTTTGCCAAGAAGTGATTTTGAGCCCAGTGCTCTAGGCTTTTTGCGACGATCGATTGGCCGCAGTGGGTTCACTTAAACGAACGTACTCGCTGGGTTAGGGATAAGAAAACAGGGGGGAAGGTATGTCTATTAAGGTAGATCCAGTCAGTGGACTAAAGGTTTTTGCGACCCGGGCGGCAAAGGCGTCGGAAAAAATTACCGGCAAAGGCTATTCGACTAACACCAATGAGGCCCTTAAGACGTTGCCTCCCGAGCCGGTCGGCGCCGTTTTCGATGCCGAGGAACAAGCCAAATATAAGGCGTTTAAAGAGGCGCGAGCCGGTGCGGCTGACTACATCGAAATGAAGGGTGAGTTTAGCCGCTATCTACAGGACGTGTATTCGGCAGATCCGGTACCGCGCGAAGCCTTGACTGATGAATGCGAAGTGCTGGTGGTTGGCGCAGGTTTTGCTGGGTTACTGCTGTGGCACAAACTGCAACGGGCAGGTTTTGAAAATGTGCGCTTTTGTGAGAAGGGCGGCGATGTGGGTGGCACCTGGTATTGGAATCGCTACCCGGGTATCGCCTGTGACGTGGAGTCTTACAGTTATTTGCCGTTGCTCGAGGAGATGAATTACATCCCTTCAATGAAATTTGCTGCGGGTTTCGAAATTATGGAGTACTGCCAAAAAATGGCAGAGAAGTTCGGTTTTTACGATAAGTGTCTGTTCCACACTACAGTAGAAAGAACCGAATGGGATGAAGACAACTCCCGCTGGACCGTGCATACAGATCGCGGTGACGCGATGCGTGCGAAGTTTGTGGTTCTGGCAAACGGTATTTTGACCACACCGAAACTGGCGCGCATCGATGGTATGCAATCGTTTGCAGGGAGTTCGTTCCACACGTCGCGCTGGGACTACAACATCGATCTTAAGGGCAAGCGCGTTGGCATTATCGGTACCGGCGCCACCGCGGTGCAAGCGGTGCCCGAATTGGCGAAGATCGTCGAAGAACTCTACGTGTTCCAGCGCACGCCATCGTCTATAGACGTGCGCGACCAGCGCGAAACGTCTGTGGAAGAGTTTAAGGAGTGGGCCAAGGAGCCAGGCTGGGCGAAAGCGCGGCGCGCGCGGTTTGCAAAAATCTCTCAGGGCCGCACAGCGATGAAAGCCAATGATGACTATCTCGCAGGCCGTGTAAAAGATTTTCGTGAGCGTAAGCAACATGCGGAAGCGATAAGTCCGGAGGAGTTGGTGCAGAAACAGCTCGACTCCAATTTCCGGATCATGGAGCAAATTCGTGCTCGGGTAGACGCAATCGTAGAAGATCCGGTGACCGCGGCAGCGTTGAAACCCTATTACCCATATGGTTGCAAGCGACCAACGTTTCATGACGAATATCTGCCTACCTTCAACCTACCTCATGTGCATCTTGTGGACACTGCCCCCAGAGGGGTGAGCAAGATCAACGCGCAAGGCGTGGTGCATGGTGATAAAGAGTATCCATTAGACGTTTTGATATATGCCACCGGCTTTCAGTGGATGGCAACCTCCACCTTTAACATGATCGTCGGTCGCGAGGGCCGCACACTGCGCGACAAGTGGCAGGAAGAAGGCACAAAAACCTTTCTTGGCTTGCACAGCAAAGGCTTCCCAAATTTGTTTCTGATCTCTGGGCCCCAGGGTGGTGGCGGCAGTTTTAATTTCACCAATGCCATTGAAGAGCATGGCGACTATGTGGTGTGGATGCTCGAGACGCTGCGCAGCCAAGGTAGTGATGTGGTGGATGTCAAAGCCGAACACGAGGACGCCTATGCGGAACATTGTCGCGATGCCGATCAATTGACGCGGCCATTACGTGACTGTATTACCTATTACAATGGCCATGGCGAGGCTGAACCCGGAAGTTTGGCGTATTACGGCGGTGGCGCTTGGCACAAGTACCGCATTCGCGCCCAGGAAACTCTGGACGCGTATGAGTTCGGTTAGATCTGCCCATAGGGCCGCTTGCGTCGTAGTCGTAAGTGTTTTCCTATGGTGCGGTCTGTCGCTTACGAGCGTCGCACTATTCGCGCAGGCAGCCAGTCATTCCGGGACCGGCGCAATCCCACGTCACGTTGCTGCGTCTGCAGATTTCGAACCGCCCCAGCTGTTGTCCGCATTTTTCGGCTTAGACAACGCGCTACCACTCAGGGCGAATTTAATTTGTCTCGGCGCATGGGCTCAGGACGGTATGCCCGTAGTGTTTTCCCAAAGCCTCGACGCAGCAACCCTACAACCAGCAGATTTCCGTGTCGTGACTCGCTCGGGGGCAGAGAAAGTGCCGGACTGTGCCCTGCTCGAACCGGCCGATGATCCCGGTGAATCGCGCACCGTGCTGCTTATCGGTCAATTTGGAGACTGGCCGGATAACCCGCCGACGATCGTGCGAATTGTCGATGATTTACTCAGCGCCAGTGGGGCGGTGAATTTTAACGGCACTAAGGTTTCGGTTGCGTCGCTCGATGCGGGCCCTTACATCGTAGTCGCGCAGACCGTGCCTGTCGGCGAGTGGCCGACAAATACGAGAGGTACTTTATGTCCGTTCGGCACGCTGCAGGTCATCCGCGTGACCTGGGCTGGCGGAGTGCGACGACCAGATCGTAGCGAAGTCGGCGATGCGGAACGTCTGCTCTATCGGGTGACGGTAAGGCGCGAGGATGGCTCAAGCAATGCAATTGCGCCATTCGCGCTTGCCGATTTGGGCGATGGTGATAATAACCACCTGCTGTGTATGGATACCGCAGATGCGGCCACGGCGGTCAGTTTTCCTGCTGGGCATTTGGTCGACCCCAATCAGGATTTGAACCCGGCGGCATATCGGGCGGTCGTCCAAAAAAAGAACTAACAAGACGAGTTGGGTAGTACAGTCTGCACGATATCGGGTGTTCTGGGCGCGCATTAAGGGTTCGTGGTGGCGCAATAATCAGGCAGTACAAGTTGCCCCACGGTCAATGATTTCGACATAACCTATTTCTCCGCGGTGCCCTCGACCTTGGGCACGTGGCACAGATATGGCCGCGGCAACTGGTTTAGCGTCAAGCAGGTGCCGGCAGGCCCAGGTCATCTTAATAACCTTACGGGTCTGGGCTAAACTCATCCTATGCAACCAACAGTGGTAGGAACATTAGGGGTGTTTGAAGATGCGCGGAGCTGTAATTTTGGCATTTGCCAGTCTTTTATTAGCCGCCTGTGAGCCTTCGCCCATGAACCAAAAAGCGCCGCTTGAATATCCTCAAACTGAACAAATCCCGGTCGCAGATGTGTATTTCGACACCGAAGTGATAGACCCCTATCGCTGGCTGGAGGATGACACGAGTACCGCTACGACCGCTTGGGTCGACGCGCAAAATGCGGTGACATTTGATTATCTAGACGCGCTACCGCGCAAGCGGGAGTTTAGCGAACGGTTGTCGCGCTTATTGGATTACGAACGCGAAAGCGCACCGTTTGACGAAGGCGAATATACCTATTTCCAACGCAACTCTGGGCTGCAGAACCAAGCGGTCATCTATCGCCTCAATGCAGCGGGCGAAGAAAGCGTGTTTATCGATCCGAATACATTTTCCGAAGACGGTACCACGTCGATTGCCGCGTTGTCTTTTTCCCCCTCTGGAAGTTTGGCGGCGTATCAAAAGAGCGAAGGCGGGGCGGATTGGCGCAGCGTTGAGGTTATCGATACCGAAACGTTAGAGGTCGTTGACCAAATAGACGACGTGAAATTCAGCGGTTTGGCGTGGCAGGGCGAAACCGGTTTTTATTATTCTCGATACGATTCTCCGGAAGGTAATGAGCTTACCGCGAAAACTGATCATCACCGTTTATATTTCCACGTACTAGGCACCGCGCAATCTTCCGACCAAGTGGTATTTGGCGACGGCGCTAATGAAAAATATCGCTACGTTTCTGGTTCTGTGACCGAAGATCAGCAGTTTCTTGCGATCTACGCCAGTAACACGACTTCGGGTAACCGGCTGTTTGTTAAAGATCTCACCGCGCCTGGCTCGAAGCTGGTTACGGTTGCGGCTGACGAGAATGCCGATGTCGGAGTTGTTTTTAGCAAGGACGGGAGTCTGTTTGCCGAGACCAATCGGTCTGCACCAAATGGTCGACTGGTTAAGTTCAGCTTAGATGCGCCAGAGCAATGGCAGGATGTGATTCCGGAAAGTGACCACGTATTGAATGTGTCGGCTGCTGGCGGACAGTTTTTTGCCGAATATATGGTGGACGTGATTTCTCAGGTTAAGCAATTTTCCGTCGATGGTGAGTTGGTGCGGGAAATTGCGCTGCCGGGTCCCGGCGACGCGGCCGGATTCAGCGGTAAAGCCTCTGACACGACCGTCTACTATACGTTCGACAGCTATAGCACCCCTAGTACCTTGTTGAAGTTGGATATTTCGAGCGGTTCGTCCTCGATATATCGTGTCTCGAAAGCGCCTTTTGACAGCGACGCCTATGTGTCAAAGCAAATTTTTTATGCTTCTAAAGACGGCACCCAAGTGCCTATGATCATTACCCATCGCGCCGACCTTGCTGCAGATAAGCCGCACCCAACCATTTTGTATGGCTATGGAGGCTTTAATATCAGTCTAACGCCGAGCTTTTCCAGCGCTATGGCGGCTTGGCTTGAAGCCGGTGGAGTCTATGCGGTTCCCAACCTCCGCGGCGGCGGTGAGTACGGCAAGGTATGGCACGACGCGGGTACCCAAACGAACAAACAGAACGTATTCGACGACTTTATCGCTGCTGCGGAATACCTAATTGCCAGCGGTATTACCGATTCCGCGCATTTGGCGGTGCGCGGTGGCAGCAATGGCGGGTTACTTGTGGGCGCCGTGATGACTCAACGACCGGACCTAATGGCGGTAGCGCTGCCGGCCGTCGGGGTATTGGATATGTTGCGTTATCACACGTTCACGGCGGGCGCAGGCTGGGCATATGACTATGGTACCGCCGAGCAGTCGAAAGAAATGTTCGAATATCTTTTGGGTTATTCTCCTGTGCACAATGTTCGAGCAGGTACGGCATACCCTGCGACTCTTGTGACCACCAGTGACCACGATGACCGGGTGGTGCCGGCACACTCGTTTAAGTTCGCAGCGCAGTTACAGGCGAAGCAGAGCGGCGCGGCACCGGTGCTGATTCGTATCGAGAAAGACGCGGGACATGGCGCCGGCACGCCCACAGAGAAAATTGTCGATCAATACGCGGATTCGTTCGCGTTTGCTCTGGCGAATATGGGGCGTTAGCTTAAGTAGCTCAGGTCGCTGGGGATGCAACTGCTCAACACAGCATGTTAACTCGTGCAGAGCCAGTACTTACGATCGAAGATCTTTCGTGGAGGTTTGATAAGGCTGGCCTGATAATTCAACTAATCGGACGTTAAGATCTTTGAGTAGTTCGACGTAGCCGTTGGCGGCTTTATAAAACTCTTCCATTTTTGCGTAGATGATCTGCGGGTTCTCAAACAGTTCGTGGTCTTCAGACAATTGTCGCACGAGTGCTCTTTGATTTTCATCGAGGCTACTCAATTCCGAAGAGATACGAAATATTCGGCGACCTAAAACGACCAAAGTATTTTTCGCTTCGACAATTTGATCTGCGAGATCTGCTGCTGATAGGTCGGTCAATGGGTGTCCTTGTTTGCAAATGATAACTATTTGCATTTAGGATACTACAGCCTGTAGAGGCCGAACAATAATGTAAAAATAGGGCCGGACGTTTTTTTAGCGCATTAATGATTGAAGGCTTTGGAGGTCTCGTGTCACAACAATTTACCTTTTTGAACATCGAAATGTCTCGCTGGACTGTGATCTACGGGCTCTGGTTGATCGCGTGGGCGACGACGGTGTCTCTGGCTTCTGGGTCGACGTCGATCACGTCATGGATTCCAGCGATGCTCGGCGCACCGATTTTAGTAATGGGGGGACTGTGCATAACGCTGCCGGCGCGGCGCAAGGTATGGATGCATATCGCAGTACTGTTCGGGTTGGTTGCTTTTCTGGGTGGACTAGACTTTTTTCGAGGCCTTTTTATGGGGTCGGGCGCCTTTGCTAACCCAGCTGCCGGAGCATCTAAATTAATGCTTTTTGTTACCGGTGCTTTCTACGTGGTCATCTGTGTGCGCTCATTCATTTGGGCGCGGGCAAACCCGCCCGCTTAATCCTTTGGTGTAAAGGGGTGTTCGATTTTGCCGCACAGGCCACCGCGAGGTTTTAATGCCTATTCGTGTCAGATCTCTCGAAGTCATCGATACCAGTATCCTCAGCCCGCATCTAAAAAGAATAACGCTGCATGGCAAAGATCTGGCAGATTTTCCAACCGACGCTGAAAGTGGTTATGTAAAAGCCCTATTTCACCCGCAAGGGCTGCCGGTTGTCGATGCGGACACGGCGAAGAGCGCCGTCAAGAGGTCATATACTGTGAGAGCGTTTAGAGCAGAGACGCGAGAGCTTGATATCGATTTCGTCCTACACGGAGATCTGGGCCCGGCATCTGCCTGGGCGCGTGCCGCTTGTGTTGGCGATGTTCTGGCCATTGCCGGGCCGGGTCCAACAAAACTAGCGGATGCAGACGCCGATTGGTTTGCGTTCTTCGGTGATCTAAGCGCGCTCCCAGCGATCGCGGTTAATTTACAGCGTCTACCTGAGGATGCCCTCGGCTATGCTTTTTTAGAGGTGCCCTCAAAAGACGATTGTGTTGATCTAGAAAAGCCACCGGGCGTTAGGGTTGAATGGATTATTAATGCGCAACCGGATATCTATTCGGATGAATTATTTCAGTGTCTGGAAAAGTTGCAATGGCTGGACGGCGCGCCGTATATCTGGGTTGCTGGCGAGTTCGAACTGATGCGTTCAGCGCGAAAAACATTAAAATCCTTGAAATCAGCTGTTCACGGAAAGTATGTCAGCAGCTACTGGAAAATTGGTGCGACACAAGAGGGGCTGCAGAAAGCCAAGGCGCTCGAGGAGGTTAAGTCCGCACTCCGCATGAGCTAGTCGCGCCAGTACAGGGTCAGGTCCTTGTTGCCGCGGAAGCGTTGAGTGCCGGTCGTAAAGCGCTGTTTAGTGGGCGCCGAAAGGTTTTATATACGGAAAAGGAGAGTGTTTTGTCCAAGATCGATCCTGAGGTGAAGGCGGAAATCATCGAGCATATGAATGACGATCATCCCGACGCCGTGTTGGCCTATGTCCATCACTTCGCTGGTCTTCGAGATGCGGAGAACGCGCAGATAATAGATGTTAGTGCGACGTCAATGCTGATCGAGCGAGATCATGGCGACGGCGCTGAGCCGAATAAAGACAATCTAGTTGAAGTCGCGCTTTCCGAGCCAATATCAGATATCAAAGACGCTGAGAGAGTTATGGTTACGATGTTCTTTGAAGCGAAAGCGGCGTTGTCGCCTCAAGAACCATAGTTCCACGACGTAACTTTGTAGCCGCTGACTTTTATGTAGGCTGAGCCTTCGCTAACGGATTGGGGTAGGTTCTCCTCAGCGACACCGCGCTGTCTAGCCGCCAACTGGTGTAGCGACAATCGTTCTGCCGGCTCGCGCACAATTGTGGCGGTGCCTCGCAGCAGTACGCCTTTTATATCGCTCATAGTCGACCCGCTCTCGAGGCATAGCGAGACCTTGGGGTTGCCCTCGATGTTGCGCACTTTTTGGGTTGCGTCTTTGCAGCCGAGATAGATTGTGGCGTCGTCGCGAAAGTAACCCAACGGCACGCTGTGTGGAAAGCCATCGGCGCCGATCGTGCTCAAAATGATCCATCCCGGCTTGCTGTCGAGAAATTGCTCAACCTCGATTTCGGTCATTTGTCCTTTCATAGAGAGATCCAATGTTGGTAGTGGCGAGAAAAATAACGTTTTAGTTTCCAATTCTAAATACAAATCATTATCATTTACGACGTGAACGCGAACGCAATAACGATGTGTTTTAATAAGTGTCCCTTGAATACGTTTTTGGAGCAAATTTGATGAAGTTATTGATCGGCCTTACCTTGGCTGCGTTCAGCGCACCCGTATTGGCGCACGATGGTCCGCTATTATCTATGGCACACGCAGACTTTTGGGTGATGTGTCTAATCGCCCTGGCAGTATTGTTTGGCAGTGTCCGCACGATTATCTCTAGGCGTACCAAAACGGTTCCTGCGGCGCCTGTGTACAAGCAGACTTCGGCTTTCGATCTGGCAATCGAGCCAGTGGCGGTAGCGAAATCGTTTGGAGGTGCGCGCAATGTTTAAGCTTAGAACCGTCGCCGCGCACTGTGATATACCCTGCAAGATATATGATCCGGCTGTCGCACAGGTGTCCGCGCTCAGCGTGATCCGGCTGATGGACATTATTGCCGAGACTGGCGTTCCAAGCACACTGGCCGACAGTGCGAAACTCGCTCGGGTTGTGATGGAGAAGGAAGAGCAGGCCGGCATCGTAAAGGCCGAGATAAACATCATCTGGGGTGATTTTTTCAAAGCCCCGCAGATAGAAGCGCATCCCGGCGTACATGATTTAGTGCATCGCATTATGCAGGCAGGGTCTGCCTGTAAGCAGGGCATCGAGCGTTCGGACGGTGAGAACCTGCTGACGCTGGTCAATGAGTTCGCGGCAATGTTTTGGCAGAGCAAAGGCGTAGAAACCCAGTTGGTGATCGCGCCGTATCCACCAGAATTGCCGGTGTGTCAGCCCATACTTAAAGGTGCCTGAACTTCTCCGGGTCACTGGCACCAGTATGCTGCCGACGCTACGGCCTGATGATCTGGTGTTGATGCTGAAGAAGGCAAGGTTGAATACGGGCAACATCGTCGTGGCCGATGTTGCCCCAGTGGGTCTCGTAGTGAAACGCTTGCGCCTGTTATCCAACGGGTTGGTAAGCCTGCATGGCGATAATGTGCAGGAGGAGTCGTCGGTATGCGACCGGCCGTTGAGTGCGGGCGTTGTATTAGGCCGAGTCCTTTGCCGGATAAGGAGACCGTTCTCGGTCTCTTTCGTTTGATTGATTCGTAACAATAAGCCAGTAGATGGCGAATAACCTATAGGAGACTGTGATGGATAGATTCTTACGTGTGGCAATTTTGCTGGGCATGGCTGCTTTTTCGCAGGCCGCGCTAGCCGACGAGTGTACGGTAAACATTGAAGCCGGTGATGCGCTTAGTTTTAGTACCTCGAATATAGAGATACCGGCGGCGTGTGCGAACGCGGTCATTAACTTCAAGCACACGGGGAATCTACCGGCGGCAGCGATGGGTCACAACTGGGTGCTCTCTAAGACGAGCGATTTGCAGGCGATTCAAAACGACGGCAACGTGGCTGGTGCGGCCGGCGGCTACCTTAAAGCAGACGATTCTCGCGTCTTAGCGGCGACAAAAATAATCGGAGGCGGTGAGTCCACAAGCGTGACGTTTGCAACCGATCTGCTTAAGTCTGGCGACGCCTTCAGCTTCTTTTGTACCGTAATGAGTCATTCGGTTGTTATGAAGGGGACGATCTCTCTGGCAGGCTGAATGATCGACACAAAGAAAGGCAATAGGACGAATAGATTTTGAGTGACAACACTGGTCCGATTCGAGCAATAACGCGCAGGATCGAATTCCTGACGGACGCCGGCTTTGCACGGGCTGCTGCGCCATGAATAGCATGTTGCGCTTAGCCATTGGGTCGCGCGTTGGCTTCGGGCCCCTGTTGTCCTTGCTGCTGTTTTGGTGCGCGGTGCCTGGTGTGCAAAGCGCTGGCGCCGCAGAACCAATGAAGCAGAGCACATCAAAACGCTTCACCTACTCGTGGCAGTTTCAGAGCGACAGTGAACTCGCGCCGCGCGGCGGCACGACACAGGGCGCTGCTATAAAAAAGGCGCCGGAGCCTAATGCGGCCTGGCTCGGCCTTAGTAAAGCGGGTCTAAGCCCTTTCGAACGTGATCGTCTGGCGATTCTGGCGATGGCTGGAGAGTATCAGGCCTCTTTCGATTTCATCGAAACCATTGGCTTTTCTCAGGACTATTCGCCAAAGGCGCCGTATCAGTCTTGGGGCACTGAGTACATTTTTGTGCTTGAGGACAGCGACACATTCATCAGCCTGCAACATGTGCTGGTGATGGTTGTGCAAATGCCGGATGGCACGACGTCTGCGCCGATGACGATGAAGCATTGGCGGCAAGACTGGACCTTCGAAGACACCGAAATGAATGTTTTTGTTGGGAACAATACCTGGGCGCCGCAAGCCATCGCGCCAGCGGCGGCCGCGGGCACATGGACTCAAGCGGTTTATCAGGTCGACGATTCGCCACGGTACGAAGCGTTTGGCAAGTGGTCGCACAGAACAGGAACGTCTTTTTGGCAAAGCGGTGAGACCCGGCGTCCTGTGCCTAGGCGTGAAACCAGCGTGCGGCGCGACTACGACTATTTACTTGGCACCAACCGCCACACCATTACGCCGACCGGTTGGACTCAAGAGGAGGACAACCTGAAGGTGAAGCTCACTGGCGCCAGTGCCGGGGACGGCGAGATCGTCCTAGCGCGAGAGGCAGGGCTGAATCGATACGACAAAATTGTGGAGTTTGATTTTTCGCCGGCGACGAAATATTGGGCGAGCACCCGCATGTTTTGGAAAGCGATTAATGCTCGATGGCGGCAGGTGTTAGACAGTAACAAACGTTACCGATTGGAAAAGTACCAAGGCCAATCATTCTTGATGAGCGTGCTGCTTGAAGGCGATCGAATATCGCGGAGTGACGTTGCCGAGGAAGAAATACAGCAGTTTGTCGACCAGCTGTTTAAACGGTTCGTCAAAGTCGAGGATTAACGGCGAAAGACTGGTGCAGACGCTAGGCTGCCCATTGATCGAGCAGCCCGTTATGCGGCCAAAAAGCGCTGCATATTCGCTATAGCTTTCATTCCTACGTCCAACATGTTCGCGTCGTCAGAACGGCGCACGGCGCTAAAACCGTCCAAGCGGGCGGCTATCAACCATTGCGTCAGAGCCTCGTCCTGACTCCAAGTGACCCCATTCAGAGTATTCGCGAGGGTTACCCGAATGAAGTCCTCAGCCGTGTCCGGGTGCGGAACAACGTTGCAAATAGTGTTCTTTTCCGCGTCGTCCGCATAGGCGACCTCCGCATGAGCGATAAAGGCGGCACTGAACACCTGCTGACAAAAGCGAACAGTCTGTAGCGTGATGCTTTGATCCTGGAAAATAGCCTTGGAAGGACGTTTCGCCAGGCCGTCAGCGGAACAATCTATGTACAGCGTGTCATGTGGAAGCGCGTAAGACCCCTCGGCGAGTTGCAAGCCCTCGGTTTGGATACGCTGCACGTGGCCCATGCGCACAACATTAGTAACACGCTGCAGCTGGGCAAATTCGGCAGACGTCACTGTGGCGCAGCGGTACATAGTTGGCCACACGGCGTCGTCTAATCGCCATAAAATTTCGGCGGCGTTGAGGCGTTGAAACATGTCTTCTGGCGTTTCGGATTCGGCGATTTCGACCATCTGGCGTACAAAAGACTGCTGACTTTTAGCCGCCAACTCACCGGGCTGTATATTTGCGCGATTAAGAATCCAGCTGTCCCTGGGCCTTACCCAGTGAATGTTTTTAGCTTCCACCTCATTCGACAGCAGCCACAAAACGGCATCCATCGCGGTCTTGCCGCCGCCGATGATGGAATAGATGCGACCGGGCCCTGCAACCTTTGCAAGTGCGTTGACTGGGACACAGGTGACACCGCTATCGACCGCGTAGTCTGGATCACGGGTAGCTGGGACTTCGACTTGCATGTAGCCAGCGTCGACCTGTTTGTTAGAGGTAATGTCCACGGTAGATCCGGTAACGAGAGAAACGACCTGACCCTGGGCATTTACCTCGGAGTTTGGAAAGTAGTGAACGCGCCCACTGGGTAAGAATTGTTCGCGCATAACGCGGTCGAAGTACGAGCACACCTCGCCCTTAGACGCGAGCTCGTAAAGCCCTTTGTTCCAGCCCACCTGATCGATGAGGTCATCGCCTAAGGCGCGTGAATTGACCCCGTAGAAGGCGCTGGGCTGATGTAGACGTACAAATGGATAGGCATCATTCCAATGGCCGCCAGGGGCTGAGCGGCGGTCGACAATCGCTAGGCTTTTATCGCTTTCGTTTAGGATAACGTCGCTGAAGGCCATGCCCATGGCGCCAGCGCCGCTCACAAGGTAGTCGACATGCAAGCTCATGTATCTTTTTCCGTAAGTTTTGAATCGCGCGCAGTTTTGCCTAAATAGGAATGATTCGCAATATTGCTAAGGCCGCTTTATTGGGTTTGCAAGGCATTGCACTTAATGGTCCTGACCAGTTGGATAACGGCGCCTACGGCGCGGCATCGGTAATGATATCTCGCCACCAAGGTTGAAAGGGCGGTGGCCGGTTGACGGATACTAACTCGCCTAGCCTTGGTGTTAGAACGGCGATGCCCTCGGCTCTTGCGAGCTGGGAAACTTGCTCAGGCGGATCAAACCAATTGTGTAGTGAAAGGCTAAACATGCCCCAGTGAATGGGAATCAGGTAGCGCCCCTGCAGATCTTTGAAGCCCTGGATTACCTCGGATGGCATGTTGTGAACGCTGCGCCATTGTTCGTTGTACTGACCGCTGTCCATAAAAACCAAATCGAATGGACCGAGCCGGCCACCGATTTCTTTATAATGCTCGCTGAAGCCGGAGTCACCGCTAAAAAATAATGATTGCTCACGATGTCGGATAACCCATGAACTCCAAAGGGTTTTGTTCGTCAAGAATGGTCCCAGTCGACCGGAAAAGTGCTGGGCAGGCGTGGCGGTGAACTGCAAATCTTGTGCGGTAAAACTGTCCCACCAGTCAAGCTCTCGAATCTTGTTTGCCGCAACCCCCCAGTGCGACAGATGTGAGCCCACACCCAGCGGAACGAGAAACTGCACATTGGTGCTAGCGAAGTGTTTGATGGTCGCCATATCTAGGTGATCGTAGTGGTCGTGCGAGATCACGACGTAGTCGATCGGTGGCAGCTCAGCGAGGGCGATCGCGGGCGGCTGGAAGCGTCGCACGATAATTGGTAGCGGCGCCGCTGCTGTCGAGAACACTGGATCTATGAGTACCGTGGTTGTGCCGATAAACAGCAACAGGGTTGAGTGTCCAAGCCAGACGAATTGCAGACCATTGCTCGCTGCTGCTTCGGCACGTAAGTCGGCATAGCTCACGTGCGGAAGATACGAATTAGGCGTGGTTTGGTTGCGATTGAATAAAAAATTAGGCTGTTGCTTACCGAATGGATCGTCCCAAAAGGACAGCTGCGAAGGGCTCGACCTAGAAGGTACGACAAAGCCGTTGATAAAGCGTTGCTGGTCTCTGCTGTAGTTTGCAGATTGCTCAATCTTTGAATTCGCGGCGGTATCCGGAAGTTTACCGAACTGTTGGCAGGCACTGAGGATCATGAGCAATATAATTGTAGTGACGAGGAAACCGGCAAATTTTTTCATAGTTAACCAAACTCTGTTGCAACGACTGGGCGGGTACTGCGGTTTAACCGCGCGGGTTCCGCCCGATTACTGCAGAAAAGCGCCTGCTCAGCGCGAAGCGGTCCCTGTCCTCTGGTCCATTGACAACCTGCAAGGCTTCGATGAAAAATCAGCTGCATCAGTTTTGCA
The DNA here is from genome assembly GCA_002348825.1 of Gammaproteobacteria bacterium UBA2955. GTDB lineage: Bacteria > Pseudomonadota > Gammaproteobacteria > Pseudomonadales > Azotimanducaceae > UBA4421. The sequence goes on along the minus strand of DEBN01000033.1, from coordinate 34,386 downwards.
TTGATACGGAATCGGTGCTTGGAACTTTTTGCAGTAGAAGACAGGCCAGAGCCTTCGGTTGTAGACCGGTTAAGCAATTCAACAGGCCTTCTCAGATTTTCTATTTGCAGGTCCGAAGCGAATAAACGGCTGATTACGAAGCGTTGGCCGCAACGGTCATTTTAACCACGGCACCGTGATCCTAGCGAGTGCCGACTGTGAGGGAAATAGAGTCAATGAAACATAAGAATTTTTTAATAGCCGCCGCGACGTTGTTTTGTCTGCAATTGTCCATGAACTCGGTCTGGGCAAAACCGGAAGTCTTTGAAGTAGACCCAACGCACACGTTCCCGTCCTTTGAGGCAGATCATATGGGCGGGATGTCCTTGTGGCGAGGCAAGATCAATAAGACCTCGGGGACGATAGAGATCGATGAGGACGCCCAGCAGGGCAGTGTCGACATAGTGATGGATATGACCTCCATCGACTTCGGCCTCGATGACATGAACGATCATGCCAAGAGCGATGATATGTTTGACGTCGAAAAGTTCCCCACGGCGCGCTATTCGGGTGCGATTCAGTTTGTAGATGGGTCGCCTAGCCAGGTCCTTGGTGATCTGACCCTGCATGGCGTTACCAAGCCGGTGGTGCTGCAAATAGAAACGTTTAAGTGCATGTTCCATCCGATGAAGCTGAAAAAAGCCTGTGGTGCAAACGCTGTGGCAAGCATTAATCGAGACGACTTTGGGGTCGACTATGCCAAGGCATTCGGCTTTGATATGAAAGTGGATCTGCGTATCAGTGTGGAAGCGCTCAAATCGAAATAGCTCGGGTAGTGGCTGGGAAAAGACAAATTCAATAGATACGTTAACGCGCTTGCCTTCAAACTTAAGGCACTGTCGAAGGACTGGAGTAATCGGTAGCGGCGTTGGGGATCACGATCGATCAGATGGACTTCGTAAACGGAGTGTAGGAGGTAACTGTGCGGCAAGAGTTGGAAGTTGAATTAAAAGAATTTCAGTTGGAATATCTCAAGAAAATTGTAGATCGTTACGATCTTGCTGATTCCGGCAAGGCAATCAGATGTCTCATCGATTACGCAATCGAAGAGGAAGGCAATGAAGAGGAAATCTTCAAATTCGAGCGCTGTCACTCCTGCGATTGATCCTCCGACTTGGCTTTACTCAGTCGATAAAGTCGGCTGTAGAACGTCAACAGTCCGTGGAGGCGGGATTCGCGCGTAATTTTTTGCGCGGTAATGGGATATGATTACGAATGAAAATCATTCGTACTGACAGGCACCTTTCCAGCTAACGCTAAGACCGCACCCAGCACCAAGGCGTCGAGTGGCTTTAGCATAATGCGGAATGGTCAGAACCCCCCGTCTACTATTTGTTGGGGTTACAAA
>DEBN01000033.1:0-32615 GCA_002348825.1 Gammaproteobacteria bacterium UBA2955 | reverse complement strand
GCTCTGACAGGAAATGTCTGGATTACTCAAAGCCATTCAGATGGAAGGCGAAATTCGCCTTTTGTGCAGGACAGCGACGAGTCAATCGACAACGAAACAATGATACAAAATGAACGTGCTGAGCAGAGTCTCTCTGACCGGCGGACATCACTACAGGCAGGGATCAAACGGTTATGGGTAAGAAACGAATAGTCAAAGACAGCATGGGAACAATGGAGGTGGATGAGGCGGCGCTCTATGGGGCTCAGACACAGCGTGCCATCGACAATTTTCCGGTGAGTGGCCGCAAGATGCCGGAGGAATTTATTCGGGCGCTTATACTCATTAAGAAGAATGCGGCGTCGGCGAATGCAAAGCTCGGTTGTCTTGATGCGTCGGTCACGAACGCCATAAGCCAAGCGTGCGATGAGCTCCTGAGTGATGACGCTCTCATGGTGAACTTTCCGATTGATGTTTTTCAAACCGGTTCAGGCACAAGTTCTAATATGAACGCGAACGAAGTGATCGCCAGTATCGCCACGCGTATCGGGGGCGAGACGATCGATCCTAATGACCAGGTAAACTTTGGCCAAAGCAGTAACGACGTAATACCGACGGCGATCCATGTCAGTGCCAGACTCGCGATTGAGCAACGGTTAAAACCCGCGTTACTGCATCTTATTAACGCCATTGAGGAAAAGGCAACCAGTGTCGGGGCGGTGTGCAAAACCGGTCGTACACACCTTATGGACGCTATGCCCGTGCGTATGGATCAAACGCTTCTGGGCTGGGCGAGTCAGCTGCGGCAGGGTGTCAGTTTGTTAACGACAGGCTCAGAAACCCTACAGAGCCTTGCTCTGGGTGGCACAGCAGTGGGCACCGGAATTAATACCCATGTGGATTTCGCCGCGACCTTCGCTGAACTGCTTTCTGCAGAACTGGATGTTCAGTTTAAGCCCGGAGAAAATTTCTTTGCGCTGATGGGCAGCCAAGACCCTGCGGTTGCAGTGTCCGGTCAGCTCAAAACCCTTGCAGTGATGTTCTTGAAAATTTCGAACGATCTGCGCTGGATGAATTCAGGTCCGCTGGCTGGACTAGGCGAAATAACACTCCAGGCCCTGCAGCCCGGATCATCGATCATGCCCGGAAAAGTGAATCCGGTGATTCCTGAGTCGGCGGCCATGGTCGCTGCCGAAGTCATAGGCAATGATGCAACAGTAACCATTGCTGGTCAGTCCGGAAATTTTGAACTCAATGTCATGTTGCCCGTGATCGCCGATAACGTGCTGTCGAGCATTTCACTTCTGAGCAACAGTGCAGTTTTGCTAGCAGATAAAGCGATCAGCACGTTTCAAGTAAACGAAGCGCAACTAAACAATGCGCTGCATAGGAACCCGATTTTGGTGACTGCGTTAAATCCTGTGATCGGGTATTTGAAAGCCGCGGAAATTGCGAAGATTGCTTATCGTGATAATCGGTCGATCATCGATGTCGCGGCGGAAAATACCGAGATAGATTATGCGGAACTGCAGTCGTTATTGGATCCGCACAAACTGACTGAGGGAGGCTTGTAGGCGGGCGATAACACCGCCGCATTATGGCCGATGCGCTTACAGCCTAAGCAGGGATACGTGCACGCGATGCCTGAAACTCAGAGCTGGATCAGTCGGCCGGCGCGTTTTTAAAAGGTGGGGCCGGTTTTTTGTTAGTTTTCATTGCTTGGTTGTTTGCGGCGTCGGCCGTGTTATTAGCGTTTTGCCTTTGGCGCAGGCTGCTGGATCTGCGGTTCGCTGCAGCATGGTTAATGCTGCTGCTGTCAATGTCGTTTCTGTTCTTTGGATTAGCGTATCAGCCGGTTTTTGCGGCGGTCTACGTGTTCCTTGTTACACCCTCTCTGGCATGGATTTTCGTCGCTTACGCAGGCACTTTTCCTACGACGGCATTGACGCGTTCCAAGCGTACCGCCACCGATTGGGTGCCGAGGAATGTCGCGGGTAATCTAGCCAAGTTCTTTTGGGTCATCGTATTTTCTGGACTGGCTTCAATTTTATCCGTTGTTGCAGTGTGCAACCTTTTGCCTTGGAGCCCCATCGATCGCATGGCGCTTATGGTTGTTGCGGGCCCGCTGGTCTGGGGAATGGTGTCAGCTTGGATGCTGATTCAGCAGTGGAGCTGGCGACAGCCTGCTTTTCTCACTGTTATAGGGTTGTCAGCATTTATGATGCTAATTCGTTGAGCCTGGGTCTCAGATGATTCGCGCGGATACCGTAAAACGAGCCATAGCGGGCCATTCTTGGTTAGGTCTCGTCTCGGGTGCGTTGATGTATCTGATCTGCCTGAGTGGCTCGTTATTGGTTTTTTCCAGTGAAATCGAACAATGGGAGCAGCCCGATGCTCCGATAGTCAACCCAAGCTATTTCGATGCGGCTGCGGCCGAAACGACTTTCAATTCTGTTCTTGGCAACAGCCTAGATTTGACGCCGCACATGTATCTGGTGCTGCCCACTTACGAGTCACCGCGTGCGCGCATAGCCTCAGAAAATGAGAGTTGGTTTCTTTACCCGAATGGTGAAATAGCTCAGAAAGAACGGGTGTTTTGGTCCTCTATGTTGCGGGACTTGCACTACTTTTTGCACCTGCCAGAAAGCTGGGGCATGGTGCTCGTGAGTTCATTAGGCGCGATCCTAGTCGGCCTTATTATTACCGGCCTGTTCGCACATCCGAGTATTTTGCGCGACGCCTTTGCTCTCCGGCTGAATAAGTCGTCGCAGCTGCAGGAAACCGACATCCATAATCGGCTGAGCGTGTGGGCAGCCCCTTTTCATTTGACCATCGCGGTAACCGGCGCATTCTTCGGTTTGGCGTTGCCCACCTTAGCCATTATTGCCGAGGCTGAATTTGCCGGCGATCAGCAAGCCGTCATAGAGACGGTCTATGGTACGGATCCACCGGTTGAACTAAACCAGGGACCTATTGCGGTTAACGCAATCTTGCAACAAATGCCCGTACTGGCCGGTGATGGTGAAACCTTTTTGCTTACGGTGCATGAGGCTGAATCAGAAAAGCGCTTCGTCGGCGTTTCAGTGCAGCATAAAGACAGCATGATTTATTCTGAAAACTATCTGTTCTCGACCGCCGGTGATTTTATTCGCACGGACGGGTGGAAAGACGGTGGAGTCGGCAAAAAAGTGCTCTACAGCATCTATCGCCTGCATTTTGGCAATTTTTCGGGCTATTGGGTCAAAGTGGCCTATCTGGTGCTTGGACTCGCTCTCACGGTAGTCGCCGCCTCCGGCGTCAATGTTTGGCTGGCGAAGCGTCGTGTCGAGGACGGGCTGTCGGATCTATGGGCGGGGGTTGTTTGGGGCAGCCCGTTGGCACTGACGATTTCCGCGAGTGTCGGCTTCTGGCTGGATTTCGGTTTGACTGCGGTCTTTTGGTTGGTGCTGTGCGCGGCTTGTTGCTTGGCTCTGTGCCTGCGTGACGTAGTCCGCTTTCGATCTTTAGCGAGACGCCTAAACGCGCTGGGGTTGATCGTTTTGCTGATGATACAAATGCTGTTGTTTGGAAAAGATGCGCTGCGCAGTGCGGCGTTGATCGTCAACCAAATCGTCTTCGGCTTACTCGCTGGCCTTGTTCTTGTAGAGGCCGCGCATATCCGATTATCCAGGCGCAGGGTTAAGCCGAGCGTTGCGTAACGCTCGGAGTTCTAGCTCATCGCCGAGCGACGCCGCTGAGTGCCAGAGCATGGCCAACGGGCCCGCAGGTGAGGCTGCGTCGAACGGCTGAAATTCCTGCCGTTACGGTAAAGCTGGGCTCAAAGACCAAGCACCGCCTTAGCGATAACGTTGCGCTGAATCTCATTAGATCCGCCATAGATGGACGATGCGCGCCCAAAGTTCATGTCCGAGACAGCACTCACAGCGTAGTCTGGGCCGGGCGCCGGCAAATTGCTCTCTCCGCGGATCAAATCAGTTTCGAAGGGCAGGCTGTAGTTACCCACGGCTTCAACGCGCAGAGACTCTAACGTTTGTTGCACCTGAGTGCCGACGATTTTCAACATAGAAGCCTCGTCTCCCGGTGCGCCGGTTTCTTCGACGCTGGCAACCACGCGAGCCTCGAGCGCTTTCAAGGCTTGCAACTGTACGTCGGTGTTTGCCAAGTCAGTCATAAATGAGTTCGACTCGGATAAAGTCCCTCCGTAGCCGTCTTTCTCAGCCCTGGTGATCTCCTGCAATGCCTTCACAAGACGCTCGGAATGGGCGACGTTGGCGATTCCGGCGCGCTCGTTAGCCAGCAGGAACTTGGCGTAGGTCCAGCCTAGGTTCTCCTCGCCGATGCGATTGGCGACGGGTACGCGCACGTCTGAAAAGAACACTTGGTTGAGGTGGTGCATACCATCTATGGACACGATGGGCTTAACTTCGACCCCGGGAGACTTCATGTCGATAAGCAGAAAGCTGATGCCGCGCTGGGGTTTAGCATCTGCATCTGTGCGGACTAAAGCGAAAATCCAGTCGGCTTTGTGGGCGTTAGTGGTCCAGATTTTTTGGCCGTTGACCACATAGTCGTCGCCATCGCGGACCGCGGATGTTTTCAACGACGCCAGGTCCGAGCCGCTGCCGGGCTCGGAGTAGCCCTGACACCACCACACGCTGCCGTCCAAAATTTTCGGAAGATGTTCTGCTTTTTGCGCATCGCTACCAAAGGAGTAGAGCACTGGGCCAACCATGTCGATACCAAACGGCATAATCATTGGTGCGCCAGCCAGTGCGGCAGCATTCGAATAGATTTGTTTCTGCCGCATCGTCCACCCGGTACCGCCATGTTCAACCGGCCAGTCCGGAGCGATCCATCCCTGGTTAAACACGGCTTTATGCCATCTTTCGCCGTCGGCTCGACTGATGCCAAAACCCAAAGCAGCAGCCTTGGTCAGATCCGGAGTCAGGTGTTCGGCGATGAAGCCCTGTACTTGTTTTTCGAAATCCGCAAGGTCTGGATTACTCATTGTTTAGCTGCCTCAGAAACATTAAAAGACGAACGAATAGTAAAGGTATCTAATATCTGCAACGATGTTTAGAGGCCGATGAATCCTTATGGCTAGCTTTGTTCTAAATGTCGAGGGTTAATCGCCCGTTCAGACCGGATCGTTACCGGTTTAATTTGGTAGGAACTGGGTCGTTCGCGCGGTTTAGAAGTGGCAAGCCCCGCGACCTGTTTTGCGTATTTTCACGGCGACAGGCTGTTCGACGTTAGATGTTGTAGGCTCTGAGCTTGCCACGGCCGAGTTGGCGACACAGAGAGGGCGCACTATGAACGAAGTCAAACGTCAGGGTCCGTTGCAGGACTTATTGGTCATCGATTGCACGCGAGCACTTGCTGGTCCGTACGGGGCCGGACTGTTTGCGGACTTAGGCGCCCGCGTGATCAAAGTTGAACCGCCGTTCGGCGATGGTTATCGCAATATTCCACCGTTTCTGCCGGATCATGCGTCGACCTACGAGGAAGCGGACGCGGGTTCCGACTATGGCGCGCCGTTTGCCGCGGTGAATCGGAACAAGGAAAGCGTGTGTTTAGACCTCAAGGATGAGCACGGTAAAGAGGCGTTCTTAAATCTATGTGCGCAGGCGGACATTGTGCTGGAGAACATGCGCGCAGGTGTTATGGATAAGCTCGGCCTGTCTTACGAAACGATTCGGCGTCGCAACCCGCGCATCATTTATGCCTGTGTGCGTGGGTTTGGTGATCCGCGGACTGGCGAGAGCCCGTATGCGCATTGGCCCTCGCTGGATGCTGCGGCACAGAGTTTCGGTGGCCTCGTACATGCCAATAACAATCTAGTCACTCCCGCTATTGCCGATGTTTTTCCGGGGACGCTCATGGCGTTTGGAGCGCTGGCTGCGGTACATCATGCGCGGGCAACTGGCGAGGGTCAGTTCCTTGATGTGTCGATGTACGATGCGATGCTGGCGTTCCAGAAGAGCGCGGTGGCGCAATTTAGTTTTACCGGAAAACCGAATCCTGCGGGGTTACAGCGTGCCATGACGCTGTATCCGTTTGACCTTTTTCCGGCGACAGATGGTCGAATATCCCTTGCCGTGGCGCAGCCGCACCATTGGGAATTGTTGTGCGCCGTGATGGATCGGCCGGACATGATCTTGGATGAGCGCAGCGCGTCTAACGCTGCACGTCTACAAAACGTGGACTGGGTTGAAGAGCAAATTTGTGCATGGACTACACAGTTTACTCGCGCGGAATTGATGGCAAAGCTTGATGGCCGCTTGCCGGCCGGCCCGGTGCAGAATATGGCCGACATCTTTGCCGACGAGCATGTTCGAGCACGGCATATGCTCGAGCCCTGTCAGCCCGAAGGCGACAATCCGAGCATTCAGTTAGCGGCGAGCCCGATTAAATTTATGCAAACGCCAACGAATTTATATCGGACCCCACCAAAACTCGGTGCGCACAACGATGCGATTGCCGCTGAGTTTGGGTTTTCAATTCCTCAGCCCGAATGAGATTTTCGGGGTGCGTTTATGCTAGGTGTGACTGGCTTGGCCCCCGTCTACCTCGATCGCCGTTCCGTTGATGTAGGAGGCAGCTTCCGAACAAAGAAAGACCACTAACGCCGCAACTTCTTCTGAGGTGCCATAGCGTCCTATCGGAACGCCTTTGCCGTTGTTGGCAATCACCTGCTCTGCGGTTGAGTCGTTCGCCGCAGCGATTTCTCCCGCGGCGCGCTCCCACATGGCCGTGTGGATCAGACCGGGCAATACGCTGTTTATAAGCACGCCGTCACGTCCGTATTTTCTCGCTAACGATTTAGACATGGAGATCATCGCCGCTTTGGTTGCACCGTAATCGATTAAAGCTGCATTAGGGTATTTCCCGGCCGAGCTGGAAATCATCACCACGCGGCCGGATTTTTTTTCGCGCATGCCCGGTAGAAATGCACGTGTGCAGCGCACCGCCGACAACAGGTTTAGCTCGTGTAAATCGCGCCAATCGTCATCGCTCATGTAGAGGAAATTACGCGATGGAGAGGCGCCGACATTGTTGATGAGTATATCCACTGGCCCAGAATCGAGGACCCGCTGAATAAAGTTTTCGGTTGAGGCCTGATCGCCCATGTCGGCAGTGTGGCCAGTCGCTTTGCTGTCTGTTGACAGCGCGTTGACCGTGTCGGCATTGCGCGCACAAAACTCAACTTCGGCGCCATGTTCGGCGAGCATTTTTACGATCGCTGCACCGATACCTAAACTTGCTCCGGTAACCACGGCTCGCTTGCCGCTCAGGTTAAGATCGATCATCTGTTTTCCCCAGTTAAATTCAATACGAATCCTATTGATACGGGAAAGATGAATGCAAGGGCTTTGTTTCCTGTTGTGAGCATTTTACGACCGGCCGACATGTCTTTGGATGATGCGCCGTGTCCTGCTATCGTGGTTGCTGCGCAAACGATAGAGCCAACGGGCAACAGGGGTGAGCATGGACGTTAATCCAACCAAGGCGGGCTTCTCGGCAGTAAAGCTGGAGCAAATAAGCCGGCATTTGAATGAACGCTATATCCAGCCGGGGAAAATAGCCGGCTGCCAGGTTATGGTCTCTCGACATGGGGTGCCTGCCTATTTTCAGTCTTTCGGCGATAGGGACCGTGAACGTAATAAGCCGGTGACGGACGATACGATCTTTCGTATTTATTCTATGACTAAGCCGATTACTTCGGTCGCGCTGATGATGCTGTTCGAAGAGGGGCGCTTCCAACTCAACGATCCGGTGTATCGATTTTTGCCGGGCTGGCGCGATCAACAAGTTTGGGTGCAAGGTGAAGGCGATACCCTTGAAACGCGACCGCCAGCGTCGCCCATGACCATGCGGCACATTCTGTCTCACACAGCTGGGTTGACCTATGGCGCATTGTTGGCGGCTGATCCTCATCCGGTGAATGCCGTATATCAGCGCCTTGGCGTGCAGCGTGGCGACGGTGAAACTATTGCTTCCTTTGCGGATAAGTTGGCCCAGGTGCCGCTGCGCTATGACCCCGGGACGAGATGGTTGTATTCGCTGGCCACAGACGTATGCGGGTGTCTTGTAGAGACCATTTCCGGACAGAAATTTGAAGACTTTTTGCAGCAGCGAATCTTCCAGCCCCTAGGTATGGACGATACCGGGTTCTGGGTGCCTGAACACAAGGTTGAGCGGTTTGCCGCCAACTATGAGCGCGCGCCAGACAAGTCGCTGCGTTTGCTCGATGACCCGCTAAACAGTAAATATCTGCGTGCGCCAAGTTTTCCGTCGGGCGGTGCCGGCCTAGTCAGTACGACTGCGGATTACGCCAAGTTCTGCGAAATGCTGCGACAGCAGGGCACCCGCGACGGCGTGGAGATTCTTGGCAGCCGAACACTGTCTTTGATGATCAAGAACCATATCGCCGGCGGCGCGGATTTGAGTCAGACGGCAATGGGCTCCTTTTCTGAAACCGCCTATGAAGGCGTGGGCTTTGGTCTGGGTTTTGCGTCGACTTTAGACGAGGTATTTTCCGGCACCATTGGCGCCGGCGATTATTATTGGGGCGGCGCGGCATCCACTATCTTCTGGGTTGACCCGATTGAAGATCTGTATGTGGTCTTTATGACGCAACTTATGCCTTCGGCGACCTTTAATTTTCGAGGGCAGTTGAAGAACATTATCTATGGCGCGATCAACGACTAATCGACGAATCACCCTGGCGGATTAAGCCGCTGAGTAGCTGGCGAGCGCCCGCGAAAAAGACGCTCTCACGATCTATTCACAGGGGCTAGATGCCGTACAGTTCTTTTAGATGTGCCATAAAGCCAGCTTGGTCGGCCGCGGCATCTGCGCGAATGGTCTTTACGTGTGGCCGTTCCTCCATGCGTGCACAATAGCCGTCTAGGCCTGGTACTTTAGATAAAGGGTCTTCGTTGAGAAAGCGTTTACCAACGCTGCGCACGATCGGAAGGTTTAAAATCGCCGCGATATCCGCGAGGGTAAACTGTTCGCCATAAGCGAATGATTCGAAGGTAGAAAGTTTTGCCAGTGCCACTGTGGCCTTACTGATGTTGGTCTCAAATTCTTGCAAAACGGCCGGGTTTGGTTCGGTGCCCGACAGCAGATTGGGGATCATTCGGCGCGCGGCGAGCTCAAAATAGAGTTCAATAAATTGCGCGAGTTCCTGCACTTTGGCCGCGTCAAAGGGCGAGTCGGGTAACAATGGCGGTGTGGGGTGTACGCGTTCGATGTAATCCAGAATGGCCCTCGACTCGCTGAGGTAGCCCTCTGCGGTTTCAATAGCCGGCACTTTCCCCAAGGGACTTTTGTCCAAATACTCCGGTTTATATTTTGGTCCCACCCCGGTGTAGGACAACACCTCTTCAAATGCGATGCCTTTTTCCAATAGTGCGAGTTTAGGTACGTTGTAATAGTTGCTTGCGGAAAATCCGTGCAATTTGATCATCCTGAAGATTCCTCTGTTACCGAATTGAGCCAAACGCGTGAGCGGTCAGTTTGCCATAGATTGCAAGGCGACCTGAGGGTCAGGTTTGTCGCACATGCCGAGTCAGGTTCGCCGCGCGCCAAAGCACTAATATGGGTGGCCACCGATACCCACGGATGCGGCTGTTGTATATTTTCAAAAGTAATGTTCTCTGACGACCGGCGGTTTGCTCTACCGGCTATGCTCTGGCTAACCCTTCCATTAGTCTTTACTGCGAAAACATTTGAAGATCACAAAGGACAGACATCATGCGTCTATTGCTGCTCGCGCTCCTCGCGTTTTCAAACTCTGCGTTTGCCGTCGAAGTAGTTACTCCGAGCGGCAAACTTGTCGGCGCCACATCACAGCGATCTGATGCAATCTCAGTGTTTAAAGGTATTCCCTATGCCGTGGCGCCTATTGGCGCGCGCCGCTGGACCTACGCGGAGGCGCATCCGGGTTGGCAAGGCAAGCGTGATGCGACGCGTTTTAGCCCCGCCTGCGCGCAACGCCCGTACCCCGAGAACTCGTTCTTTGCTCGTACGTCAGAGCCCACCAGCGAGGACTGCCTGTATCTCAATATATGGTCGTCGATGCCGTCGGATAGCGCCTTACCCGTTATGGTTTGGATTCATGGTGGTTCACTGACCCGCGGCGCTGGCTCGACTGCCGCTTACGACGGCACAGAACTGGCGAAGAAGGGCGTAGTGTTAGTGACAATTAACTACCGCTTAGGTGTCTTCGGCTATATGGCGCATCCGCAACTGAGCGCGGAGGTGCCTTCTAACAGCTCTGGGAACTACGGTACCTCAGACCAGATCCAGGCGCTGCGCTGGGTCAAAGCCAACATCGACGCCTTCGGTGGTGACCCAAATAATGTCACTATCTTTGGTGAATCGGCGGGCTCATGGAGTGTCAGTCATCTGGTAGGTTCGCCAGAGGCCAAAGGACTCTTTCACCGGGCGATAGGACAAAGTGGCGGAGAATTTCGAAAAATTCCGGAATTAAAATCGGGCACAAGCTCGGCGGAAAGTCGCGGCATTGCGTTGCAGAAAGCACTAGGTCTCGGGTCTATCACGGCGATGCGACAACTCGATGGTTCGGCTGTTCTCAACGCGGATACTGGTCAAGATTATGGCGCAGTTGTGGATGGCAAGATCATTCCAGATCAGCTGTATAGAATCTTCGCGCGAGGAGATTTCAATCGCGTGCCGGTAATGCTGGGCTATAACGCCGAGGAGGGCACCACACTGGGCGCGCTACAGATGATGCCCGAGAGCGCGCAGGCCTACGAAGCTCTGCTACGGCGACGCTTTGGCGACAGTGCCGAAGCGGTGTTGCAGTTCTACCCCGGTCAAGACGTTCGTCAATCGGTATTGGCCTTGTCATCGGACGCAGGCTTTGGCTGGAATATGCATTACTGGGCGGCTAAATCTGTACAACACGATGCTGCGGCGTTTATGTATTACTTTACCCACCAACCGCTAGGCACCGAACTGGGCGCATTTCATGCTGCCGAGATTGTCTTCGCTTTTAACAATGTCGCCCATACACCAGCCTTCGCTGACGCACGTAACTTAAAGCTCGCTGAGGAAATGTCCGATCAGTGGGTGCGGTTCGCTACCTATGGTGATCCAAATGGTGCTATTCCAGTGCCGTGGCCTAATTACTCGTTGGATGCGAAAGGTTATATGGAATTCGGCGCCGCAGGATCGAGGGCGAACAGCGGATTAATGCAAGGCAAATACGAGGTCTTCGAAGATTTGTACCAGCGCGAGCGTTAGGCTCAGATAAAGGGTAAGCGACTGTGACGGCGGGGATTTGCTCACGCAAGGCGCGTTGCTTTACTCCAGCGACCATATCGGCGACGACCATGCGCGCTCCTGAATCTGATGCTTCTGGTCCCAGCGCTGGGTGGGTTGCTCAAGTACCCGCACATACCACAGCGCCATATCGCCTTTAATGTAGTCGCTATCCCGCCAAGTGACGCAACTGCTTGCCCGGCCGTTTGGGTAGTTCCCCAGAGCGATGACGCGCTGATCCACTTGGTCGCCGTTTTGACTGAGTTTTATTAGGTCGATTGCGGCTATAGGCGTCTGGTCCTGCATAGCCTCAATTATGAATGTTGGCTGTTGTGTTTTTTTGTGTTCACCAAGGCTTGCTCCCATGGTTTTAGTTTGCTCCGGCACCGCGTCGCAGTCTGCTCCGGCGGTAAAGGTTTGGCGCACTCGCAGTTTTATCCGGGTACCGCTGGTGGCGTAAACCTCTCGTCGTTGCAGTGCTGCGAATAATGCTTGTCGGGTGTTCTCCTCTGCCCAGATCGCGGTTAAGCCCCCCGGGTTATAGTTGGCGAACATCTGCCGATCGTTCAGATTGTCATCCCACTGGCCTAACGAGCCGCGCCAGTTGTCCTCTTCGGCGCTGCCTGGTTGAGCGGAATGGCTGTCGGTGGCGCCGACGAAACCGTATCGAAACGGGTTAACCCCCTGGCTGTTTAGCAGCTTTAAACCTCGTGCCAAAGTGGGTCGCACGTAGCCGTTAGCGATGTCTATTTTCTCTTGTTCTGTAAGTTCCCGTTTATTCAGTCGCAGGTCGTCGCGTATAGGTATCGGTAGTGCGATTTCGAAGTCGCAACTCTCGTCGCTATACATTGAGCCGGGGTAGCACTCGCTGGACCCTTTGTGTTGATGGATTTCTACTAATTTTTCGAACTCGGCGCGCAGCCCGAGAAGCTTTGTCGTGTGGCCTGCGGTGGCGTAGCTGCCACCCAGACCAATATTGCCATTGTGAGGTATGGCGATGACGTCACACGGCGCTCGGTCGCGGCATTGGTCTTTTAGCGCCTGCCACATTTGCTCCTGAGTGGGCTGATCAAAAGAATTGATGGCACGCTTGGGTACGCTCGCGTTCGCATAAATGAGGTTACGGTGCCAATGTAGGTTATCGGGAGAGGCGGTCCACTCACTGGCGATAAAGGTGGTGAATTTGCCAGGTTGGTTGGCGGCTTCTGCGGCGTCTATGCTGCGTTGCCATAGATTTGCCTCAAAATCTGCACAGCGACTATCATCGACGAGGCAATTACGTTTGCCGCTGACGATGAGCGGTAAGAATATATCTACGAAGCCGCGTCGCGAATTTTCAGCGGCGGCTTCGGCAAGTTCTTTACAGTAGGGGCGCTGGGGCTCGCTGCGGCATACGTTGATGAGTCCAAAGTACTCGGCGTGATCGGTAACTGCGGCAAAGTCTAGCGGGCGTTTCAATCTGTGTTCGCCGCCGTCGGGCAGGGTGATCGAACCGCCTTGCGCAAATCGGTAAGCGTCCTCCGGTGTGGTCTGAGTATTCAGCACATAGGCGTCCATGGAATAGGCCGTATGCGCATGCAGATCGCCCCAGTAGATGGATTTCTCGTGCTGCGAAGTTTGGTTAGCGGCGACAGTAGGGGCTGACGTCGCAACGGCCGCCAACAGCAGCGCTACGATCACACCCGACCAATAGTTTAGACCCATGAACATGGCTTGCCCCCCTTCCTCTACCCAAGAGTATGCCATAGTGCATGCAACCAGCACGGATGGGCGTTGAGCTATGCGTTCGTTGAATTTGCGCATGATTGTGTCACGGTATTCCTAGCTTGCGTTGCGGCGCCTTATACCGTTCGACGACTGATTACCGTTAATATCACGCACTCTGGAATGCCGCCGCCGGCGCCGTGCAAGCGCCTTACGGACCATGATTATCAAAACGGAGAAGCGCAATGAGTATGCAGCAGGGGCCGATGGATTTAGACCAGTTGCGCGGGAGCGTAGCGGTGGTGACAGGAGCGGGGAATCATGGCATCGGCTGGGGCCTGTGTTGTTATGCCGCTGGCGATTTAGGCATGCATATCGTACTTATGGATTTGCATGAAAAGCTCGTGCGCGCTGCTGAACAACGACTGCGTGAGCTGTATCCGGGTGTGCAATGCCACGGCTTGGTCTGTGACGTAACGTCCCCCGCACAGCTGAGCGCCGCGGTCGCGCAGATCGGGGACGTGTTGCCCGGCAAAACGATCGGTGCGGTGTTTGCTAATGCCGGGGTTATTTTTTCGCACACAATTATGAAAAGCACGGTACAAGAATGGGAGACGACCCTGCGGGTTAACGTCATGGGTGTAGTGAATACTATGCACGCATTTATTCCGCTCTTGCAGGCGCAACAATCCGAGTCGATTTTTTCCGCGACGGCATCGATTGGTGGTCTGGTGCGAGGTGATAATGGCGGTGCGTCCTACCAAGCCAGCAAACATGCTGTGGTTGCGACCTGCGAGTCGCTGTCGTTTGAGCTGGCGAGAAAGTCTCCGCAGATTCGGGTGCATGTGCTGTGCCCCTGCATTGTGGCGTCGGCACTCGATAAGACCAGTGCGATAAATCAACAGGTGCAGGACGGCGCAGTGTCGGCGCAGGAGCTAGAGGCTCTGGGTGCCGGTGAGTTTAGTTTGGCGATGACCCCGGAGCGGCATGCAGTGCAGGTGTTTGATCACATTCGGGCCGGTAACTTTTATATGGTCACCGACAATGTGCGTCCTTATGTCGACCATGATCTGCCGTTTGCTGGTTTGGCTATAACGCGCGAGCGCCACGAGAACATCCAGCAGTTAACTTTGGATAACAGTGACGCTTGGCAACGCCGGCCTGGCAGGGCGCCCAGTGCCATTATGAAGGGACCGATGTTCGGTGAACCGGAGCCGGTGAGCGAAAGCTAACGCAGCTTATGCAGGCGTACGGGTAAATCAGTATAGCCGTGGACGAAACACGAGGGTGTGCGCACGGACGGTCCGACTACCTCAATACGTTCAAAGCGTTTTTGAATCTCTTCCCAGAGCACTCGCAGTTGCATCTCCGCCATGCGATTACCCATGCAGCGATGCAGTCCGAACCCAAACGAAACGTGTTTGCGGGCGTCTTCGCGATCAATTTTGAACAGGTCCGGATCTTTAATGCTGCGTTCGTCGCGGTTGCCCGAGGCATACCACATAATCACTTTGTCGCCGGCGTGCAGTTGCTGGCCGTTGAACTCAAAATCCTTGGTTACGGTGCGGCGCATGTGCGCGAGGGGCGTCACCCAGCGAATAATTTCCGACACCATGTTTGGAATCACGCCTGGATTGTCGCGTAGCTTTTGATACTCGATCGGATTTTGGTTGAGCGCCAGCACGCCGCCAGAGATAGAATTACGCGTAGTGTCGTTACCGCCAACGATGAGCAGCAGAATGTTGCCCAAGTATTCTTGTGGCGAAAGATGGCGCGTGGCGTCGCTGCGGATCATCATGGAAATAAAGTCAGTGCCCACGGGATTGTCTTCGCGTTCTTTCCACAAACGGGTGAAGTAAGCAAGGCATTCCATCAGTTCGTCTTGCCGTTGTTGGTGACTGTCGATAATGCCTTCGCCCAGCCGAGCAAAGACGATATCCGACCAACGCGTAAGCTTGCTGCGGTCTTCGAATGGGAAGTCGAATAACGTTGCCAACATCTGCGTGGTCAATTCAACGGATACCTTTTCTACCCAATTGAAGGTTTCGTCCGTAGGCAGATCGTCGAGAATTTTGCCGGCGCGGTGACGGATGGTCGCTTCCAGTTTTTTTAGATTCTGCGGGGCAACGGCGCCTTGTACGGTCTTGCGTTGCTCGTCGTGGGTAGGTGGATCCATGGCGATAAAAGTCGGCGCAGAAAAAGTGCTGCCTTCGATGGGGTCGCTGATGGAAATTCGCGGGTATGAAGAAAATATTTCCCAATTTCTCTCCACCGCCATGATGTCTTCAAAGCGAGTAACCGACCAGAACGCGCCATATTCGCTGTCGCGGCAGTAGTGTACGGGGGCTTCATCGCGGAGCCGCTTGAAGAACGGCCACTTGCTGTCGTTCTTCCACAAGTCTATGTGGCTGATATCGATGTCTTCCAGCGCCATCGTTGTCGGGTCGCGGTCGAGCATGTTAGGGAGCGCTGTCGTATTCATAAAACACCTGTGTAGTGGCCAGATCACATTGATGACCGCGGTCGCTCGGCAACGCCAAGGTAAGAAACCGATTTTTTGGGTATCAGAGCCGTTCCCTAAGCTTATCTAACCGGTTTGAAAATCGGCTATCGTTAGGCCCGAGAACGCTCTGGATAAATCTGCGTCAGTCTACGGCGCTCGGGCATGATTTACGATTCGACAGTGTACATCAATATTGTCAGTATGCTTGATGGTTTTTCCGGTGGTTGTGATCTGGGTGCTTAAGTCAACGAGAAGAGACAGCAAATGCGGCGGATAGTAATAGCTGGCGGCGGCGTTGGTGGCCTGACTGCAGCCTTGTGTTTGGCAAAGCGCGACTGGTCGGTCCTTGTGTTGGAGCAAGGTGAGCAATTCACAACGGCCGGGGCGGGGATTCAGCTTTCGCCCAATTGTTCGCGGGTCTTGCATCACTTGGGTCTTGAGCAAGCTCTGGGCGCTCATGCTTTTTTGCCCGAGGGTAGCCAGTTTCGACATTGGCGCAATGGGCGTGTCATCACTCAATCAGCACTGGGGGCTGCGGCAGCCGAACGCTATGGCGCACCGTATTACCATATCCATCGTGGCGATTTATTGACGGTGTTGCTCGCAGAGGCCACGACCCATCCAAACATCGAATTACGCACTCACGCAGCGGTCGAGGGTGTTCGTCAGGACCCGCTGGAGAGCGGAGTAACGGTTGAGGTAGGCGGGCATCGGGAGTTCGCCGAGTGTCTGATCGGCGCCGACGGCATTCATTCGCGGGTTAGGCAGAGTTTGTGGGGCGATCAACAACCGACGTTCACCGGTAACGTGGCCTGGCGAATGCTAGTGCCTACATCGTTGTTGCCAAAGGGCATGGTTCGGCCCATGTCAACCGTTTGGTGGGGGCCGGGCAAGCACTTCGTGCACTACTATGTTCGCGGGGGCGAACTGGTCAACTGCGTCTGTGTGGTGGAAAAAGCCGGTTGGCAGGTCGAGTCTTGGACAGAGCGGGGTGAACTCGCCGAACTGCAACAGGATTTTGCCGGTTGGCATCCTGATGTGTGTGAGTTGATTAATCAGGCAGACGCCACAGAGTTGTATAAGTGGGGTCTCTTCGACCGCCCACCCATGCGGCAATGGGGACAAGCACGCGTAACTTTACTGGGTGACGCCTGTCATCCCACCCTACCCTTTATGGCTCAGGGCGCTGCGATGGCGATCGAAGACGCGGCTGTGTTGGCAGACTGTCTGGCGCGCGATGAAGACGTGAGCGGAGCTTTGCAGCGTTACGAAAATTTACGCCGACGGCGCACCGCAAGTATCCAGAATGGTTCTCGCCGAAATGCTCGGGTTTTCCATCTGTCTGGGGTCGCTGCTTGGTTGCGTAATCGCGCGGCCGGTCGCGCGCGCCATAACACCATGGACACGCTGTTTCGCTATGACCCAATGCGGGCAGCGGAAGAGGCGCAACCTTAGGGTTTGCAATCTGTCTACGTATGTCGCAGCTTAAGGTTAACGGGAATCAGGAGAGGTTATGAACAAAATAGAGGGCCTACATCACCTAGGAATTTGCACCGCTGATATGAAAGCGCAGATCGAATTCTTTACGGATAAATTGGGTATGGAGTTGCAGGCTCTGTATTGGATGCACGGTGTTGAAGATACCTGGCATGGGTTCTTAAGGTTGAATGACGAGAGTTCAGTTGCCTTTGTTTGTAATCCAAAAATACAAAATATTCCGCGTGTATTGGGTGAATCTCATGCGGGCAATCCTGGCGCTAATTGCGCGGGTGGGGCGATGCAGCACGTTGCCTTTAAGGTTAAAAACCATGAAGAACTTCTGGCCATGCGCGATCGGCTGCGCTCCAAAGGGGTGCCGGTTATGGGCCCGTTGGAGCACGGTATGTGTTGTTCCATCTATTTCGCCGGTCCGGAAGATCTATCTCTGGAGTTGAGTTATTCCTTAGAGCCGATTGATCAAAACCTTTGGATTGATCCAGAGGTTGTCGCTCTGGCGGGTATTTCTGATGCCGAACTGCAACGCTATAAGCAACCGGCAAGCTATCAGGATCAGGGCGGTGAGGTGCCGCAGCCCGATATCGCCGGTACCCCAGGACCGCACATGAGCAACTACCCCGAGGGCGTTTACGAGAAGGTGATGCAGATACCCGATGAATTTATGTTGAACTCGATACCCAGTGATCCGCCGGTCAAGGCGCAGAATTGATCGGCTTTAAGTTCGAACGCACGGGTCGCCGCATTTCATGACTAGCGTGCAGGATAAGGTCGTGCTTATAACCGGCGCGGCGTCAGGCCTTGGGCTTGCCGATGCTCAGGTTCTCAGCGAGCAGGGTGCCCGGGTGGTGATGACAGACATAGACGCGGTGCGCGGCGCGGATTTGGCGGCGCAGCTCGGGGCGACATTCCTACGGCAGGACGTTGCCGACGAGGGACGTTGGACAGAGGTTATGGATATCGTAAAAGCCGAGCACGGGCGCTTGGACGGCATCGTAAACAACGCGGGCATTGCGCCCATCGCCGACATAGAGGCCACGACCACCGATATGTGGCGTCAAACTCTAGCTGTTCACCTAGACGGCACTTATTTCGGGTGTCGGGCCGCCATCCAACTGATGAAAGAGTCTGGTGGTGGCTCGATAGTGAACATGTCTTCCACCGCGGCACTTGTTGGTATTCCAGATTATCTCGCGTACTCGGCGGCCAAGGGCGGCATTCGCGCAATGACCAAGGCCATAGCTGTGCACTGCAGACGGGCAAAATTAGGTATTCGTTGCAATTCAGTACACCCCGGCAGCATCAATACGCCGATGGTTCAAAACGCGGTAAAGCAGTTAATGGATATTGATCTCGACGACAACGCTGAAAAAAAGCGTAAAGCCATGGGTATTGGCGAACCTCGAGACGTGGCGCATATGGTGGTTTATCTGCTGAGTGATGAGTCGAAACATGTAAATGGCGCCGAAATGGTGGTCGACAACGCGGACACCGTCATCTAACCGGTTCTGGATAAGGCTGACCTATGAACATCACAGGAATGGTGCACGTGAATATTAACTGTCGCGATTACGCGCGCTCCAAAGCATTTTACGAAATGCTTGGTTTTGTTGAAGTTTGGACGGTGCCTGAAACCAATAGCCCGGAAGTGAATGCCGCGGTGGGCATGCAGGATTACCGGGTTAATGGCGCCATTATGGCTTTGCAGGATGCGGAACCGCCCATGTTGATCGACCTTTTGGAGTGGCAACAGCCCCGAGACAATGCGGACCCGTATCCGAATTTGTACCGACCGGGCTTGGCGCGGTTGGCGCTGCGTAGCAGCGATTTGCATTCCGACTACGAGTTTCTAGTTGCCCAGGGTGTAGACGTGCTGTCGGAACCTGCAACTGTGATGTCCAGCGCCAAGCATGGCAGCCGGTTTTTTTGTTTTAAGGACCCCGACGGCACGTTTTTGGAGTTGGTGGAAAGTTTTTAGCTCAAACTTAGCGCATTGCCACGGGGCGGGCCTCTGAGTCGCAAAGGCGGCTTGGGTAAAATCCGACTGATGGCGGTTATCGCGTTGCGGTTTTGTCGATTAACCATCTGGGCTTGGCTCTGGATCGTCCAGAGCTTGGTAAATGCCGATCTCTATACTGGTCATATCGATTGCATCGCTTAGGTTTAGCCACGTGGCTTTGCGCAAATTTTCCAACGTGCCGTCAATATTGTCGCCGTCGATGGCGTAAACGGCCAAGTAGTTATGGCTTTGCGGCTGCAGTTGCTGCGATGTCAGACCGAAGCGCTGGGCCGACTGAAAGCCCTCTATTTTCAGTACCTCGGGCAGATGCACCTCGCTGTACCAGCGGTTAAACTCAGCCTCTTTGCCCGCGACCGGATTGCTTTTGACCATATACAGCGTGGTCACGTTCTGGTCTCTAAGCGCTCGTTGTGCAAATCGTTGCGTCGGTCAAGGTAGGTGTCGTGGGTAATTTGATCGCCATAATGCCGCTGCATCTCGAGCCGCGGATCCTGGGCAAAAATGTGTCCTGCACCCACGCTGGTTTTGAAACCCAGCAGGTCTTGTAATTCGGGCGCAAAAGACAGCATGCGGGATGGGTGCACGCCCAACATCAGATTTTCTTGTTGGCGCATACAGCCATTGCAGTAGTTAATGGTAAGAGCAACACGATCCCTGCCGGAAGTGTTGGCGCCCGCGCCGTGGTAGCAACTGCCCAGCACAAATGCGATTGAGCCTGCGGGCATCAGTAAGGCCTCGGTGTCGTAATCTTTGTTGAAGTCTGGATCGCGTTCAAAGTTTTGACTCCCCGGCACCACCCGAGTGGCACCGGTAGCTTCGGTGAAGTCGGTCAGCGCCCACATAGTGTTGCACACCAGGTTAGGGTGTGGGCGCGGGAAGCCATACACCGCATCGTCGACGTGGACGGTTTGGGCCGATTCATTGTGGCCGACCACAGCGGTGCCCATGGTCGACAGCAAAAAGCCATCGCCCAGTACTTGGGGCAGTATTTGCATAATCCATGGGTGTACAGCGACGTTTTGCCAGATGTCGGCGTCATTGAGTAAATCGAACCAGCGTCGGGTGACATAACCCGTGAAAGGGCCGGGTGGAATGTCTCCCCCTGGTCGAACGTGTTGTAGTCGCTCGATTTCGTCGTGCAAAGCCGTCATTAGCCGAGGCTCGATGGCGTTATGCATAATCGAGTAGCCGTCGCGCGCGATGCTGGTGACGTGTAAATCCACCGCGTCGACGCTTAGATTAGGGATCATGTCGCAGCTGTCGGATTAGCCCTAACAAAGTCACCAATGACCTTACACAACTGTTGCGGGTTTCCCTCTTGTACAAAGTGGCCTCCGCCCTTGATGGTGGTGTGCGGTTGTCCCTGGGCTCCAGGAACTTTGTCTAGAAACGGTTGGTCGCCGCCTTCGGTGACAGGGTCGTCGTCTGCAAACGCGCAAAGAAACGGTTTTTGCCACTGGCTGAAAAACTCCCAGGCCTGGCCTTGAGCGTCTAACGACGGACTGGTGGACATAGTCGGTACTTGACTCGGCATCGCGCGAATTCCCATTTTAAAGCTTGGGTCTGGGAATGGTGCTTCGTAGGCTCTCGCTACCGCGGTGCGCACCGGTGAGACCTTGCTTAAGCCTAAGCGGTAAAACAAGAAGTCCACAGCTGCACTCAATGGGTTGCGCTGCTCCGTCGTCATCGACAACATAAAACCCGCGGGTAGGTCAGGTGTTTCCCAACAAAATTTCTGCCAGTACGCGAACGCAATCGCTTGGGCGCGCGCGCCAGCGCGAATCGCGTTCGTCATTTGCGGCAGCGTTGGTGTGGGCTTGTTAGCGCGGAAGTCTTCGACTTCTGCAATAACATCCGCTGGGGTGTCGGGGTTATACGGCAGACCCGTGTTTGAGATCACCACACGCGCAAAGCGCTCTGGTGCGTTGGCGATCATGCGTAGACCGATCAGTCCGCCCCAATCCTGGCCAAAGAACGTTAGGTCTTTAAGATCATTAACCTGTAGCCACGTGCTCATCCAATCTACTTGGCGCTCGTAGGTGTAGTCCTCTCGGGCTGCGGGCTTGTCGGATTTTCCATACCCCGGCAGGTCTGGAGCGATTACGCGAAAGCCGTCGGCAACCAGCAGCGGGATCATTTTTCGATACAGATAACTCCATACCGGTTGGCCGTGCATACACAGTACGATGGGCGCATCAGCGGCGCCTTCGTCCAAGTGATGAATGCGCAGGTCGTCACCGTCTGCGGTTTTTATAGTGGTGTAATGCGGTTCGAAGGGGTAATCCACCAGGCCTTCAAAGCACGCATCGGGGGTTCGCAGTATCTTCATTAGAGCACTCTCCAGCATATGGTTGCGCGATCTCGGATTTTAACAATGAATCACATTAACCCTTGGGGCAAGACACTTGGTCTGGAACAGTTCTCTCCGCTTGGAACGACTCAAATCCCTAAATGTCTGGTATTGAAAAGATTGGTTATAGACTCGCGTCCACAGATAGGAAGTGTGTGGCTATGACCATCACCTAGTGTATCTTTGTGACGCAGAAGGGTCCGGGTCAGTCAACTTCCAAACGCTTAGCCAACCCAATGACATCATCAACCCGGTAACCAAGCGCTTTGTAAAACTCGATGACGCCTTCATTGCGCGCACGAACTTGTAAATTGATTTTAGGGCAGCCTCTTTTTTCGATGAGTGCCTCAACCGCTGCCATCATTTTTTGGCCATAGCCTTGTCGCCGCTCATAGGGGGCAACAGCCAGATAGTTAATCCATCCCCGATGTCCCTCGTAACCTCCCATCACGGTAGCCACTATTGCGTTTTTGTTGCGACCCACTAGAAAGAGATCTCGGTCAATCTCTAATTTCCGATTGATATCCTTTTGAGGATCATTGTTAGGGGTTATGAGGCCGCATGCGTCTCAGAGTCCGATCACCTCGTTTTCGTCATTGATTTCGTAGGGGAAAATATCCATCGCGTTATTCAACCTGTTTGGTCTAGCCCCAGTTCTTTTGCGTACTGATCACGCATTACGAATTTTTGCATTTTCCCGGTTACGGTCATAGGGAATTCGTCCACCACTTTGATGTAGCGCGGCACTTTGAAGTGGGTGATTTGTCCCGCACAGAATTCGGTGATGTCTTCGGGCGCCAATATGCGGCCCTCGCGCAATTGCACCCAGGCGGCCACCTGCTCGCCGTATTTGGCGTCGGGCAGGCCGAACACTTGAACCTCTTGTATGTCTGGGTGGGTGTATAAAAACTCTTCGATTTCGCGCGGGTAAACGTTTTCGCCGCCGCGAATGATCATATCTTTTATGCGGCCGGTAATTTTTACATAGCCTTTGGCATCCATTTCGCCAAGATCGCCGGAGTGTAACCAGCCCTCGCCGTCGATGGTTTGTGCGGTGCGGTCGGGGTCGTCCCAATAGCCTTGCATAACGCCATAGCCGCGGGCGCAGACTTCTCCGGTTTCGTCGATATCGGCAATGCTGCCGTCTTCCCGGCAAATTTTGATTTCCCAGTTGGTGTGGGGTCGGCCGACGGTGCTGACTCGTGCCTCGAAGGGATCATCTATTTCGGTCATGGTGTCCACAGGGCTGCATTCGGTTTGCCCGTAAGCGATAACGATGCCGTCTAGATCCATATCGCTGATCAAACGCTTCATCAATTCCCGGGGGCATGTTGAGCCGGCGATGACGCCGGTGCGCAAGGAACTGACGTCGTAGTTAGCAAAGTCAGGATCGTCTAATTCAGCGATAAACATGGTGGGCACACCGTGCAGCGCGGTACATTTCTCATCCTGTACAGCCTGCAGAACGGGTTTCGGCTCGAAGGCTTCGCAGGGTAAAACCATGGTGGCGCCATGGCTGATGCAGCACAGCGTGCCCATGACCATCCCAAAGCAATGGTAGAGCGGCACTGGGATACATAATCGATCTGCAGCGCTCAGGCGCATGTTTTGGCCGACAAAGTAGGCGTTGTTCAAAATGTTGCGGTGGGTGAGCGTGGCCCCTTTTGGGTTGCCGGTGGTGCCGCTGGTGAACTGAATGTTGATGGCGTCATTGGCATCCAATTGCGGCTCAATCTGCGCCAACCGAGCAAATTCAGTGGCGCCGCCAAGCTCGCACACGGCTGCAAAATTATGCATGCCCGGGCTTTCGCCGCTGCCCATTCGAATGACGTGTTTAAGATGCGGCAGCTTTGCAGCGTTCAGCGCGCCGGTTTCGCAGTGTTCTAGTTCGGGCGCGAGGGTCCGTAACATCTCCAAGTAATGACTGGTTTTGAACGACTCGGCGCTGATGATGGCCTTACAAGCGACTTTATTCAGCGCGTATTCCAGCTCGTACAGTCGATAGGCCGGGTTTATACACACCATGATCGCGCCAATCTTGGCGGTCGCAAATTGGGTCAGCACCCATTCGTAACGATTAGGTGACCAGATAGCGACGCGGTCGCCTCTGTTTAGGCCTAGGGCTAGCAGCCCGGTGGCAAGCTTCTCCACTTCGGTCAGCAGTTCGGCATAGCTCCAACGGATACTTTGGTGGGGCATGACTAATGCTGAATATTCGGGTTGGGCCGCAGCCACCTGATTAAGACGCTGGCCGATGGTGGTCTCGATCAGCTCTGCATCGTTACCTTTGTAGTGCGCTTTAGTGATTGTCATGATGTGCTCGAGATTTGTTGTGGTCGAAGTGTAGGCGCGCGGTCTGTCAGCTCCCCTCGATTGGCGACCCAAAAAATGCGCGCGTCGGGATAAGAGCTTAACCCAATTTTTGCGTCGTAGATGCGGATGTTGGCGTAGGGCCGAGAGAACTGCCCAAGCATCTCTTCATGTGTATTGCCGTGTGATTAAAACCGCGTTTAGGAGCGCTGATCAGTAGTTATTTCTTGGCCAGATTCGGCCACCCTACTCAGTGATTCGCTTGGCAATTTCCTCCTCGACTCGCCATATTCGATCCTGGCCCCAGCACGCGAAGGGTTCTGGATTGTCGCCGCCGCTTACACGAAAGCTTGGAACTCCCCACAGATTGGCGTGGGTCAGCGCTTTTAAGTTCTCGTCCAGCAGCGTTTGCCAATCTGTCTGTGCAGCTGCGTCGATCATGGCTTGCCAGTCTATTCCCGCGTTGTGGGCGACCTGCTGGAGACCCTTAGTGGTGGCGATATCGATGCCCTGCTGCCATGCCGCGGACAAGTAGGCGGTGACGAAGTCCATACCTTGGTGCAGTGCCTCAGCGCCCGCGTACAAATTAAATGCGGCTTTTACAGGGTCACCGAATGGATCGACAATTCGGCCAAGGGGCGCGCCGTGGAAGCGGCCCTCTCGCGCGGCATCGGTAATAATGTAGCGCTGTTTGGCTGGGGGTGCGGGCACGCCACGCATGAGCATCGGCATAACTGGCCGTAGTTTAACGCTGACGCCGCTGCGCTCGATCAACGCCAGCACCCGTTGATGGCCCACGGCGGTATAAGGGCTACGCAACGACGGGAAATACTCCAGCGTAATCTGTTCGGCGTTGAAGCCTGCGGTGTTCGTCGCTCTAGGCGGCGGTACTGTAGGGGTCGCTTTGGCTGATGCATATCCCTCGTCTATCAATCGTCGTTCTAGCAGGTGTAAGCGATCAACACCCCAATACCACTCGCCGTCGAAATAGAACATCGCGCCAGCATAGTGGCCAAGTTGCTTGCGCAGTGCGTTACCTGTCGCCAAGGCGTTGTGGGTCTCTATGGTGCGCGCAGCTTCGACGGCGTCCAAAGATATTGAATGTTCCCATAACTCGGTTCCTACCGCCGTCGCTTCGGCGGCGAACGTGTCGTTGTCGATCAGCGCCCCGAGTCTTAGGTTGGCCATATGAATTTGTTCGGCCGTTGGTGTGCCGACGATATTAAGTGTTGTGGCGTAGCCGCTGGCAATCGCCGAGGCATCGTGCTGTGCCCAATGGGCGAAGTGTTCGGCGCTGCCTTTGAAAGCATCCGCAGATTCGCTGACCAGATGAGCGATGAATGGCAGCGTGTACTGCTGTCGCAATGCATCGAGCTTCTGCACCGCTAAATGACTGTAAGGATCGTTCACCTGATGGAAGTAGTGAACCGTCGGCGGCTTTCCAGTCAACGCGCGCTTGCCTCGCGCGATACGCCGGAGCAAATCTGCAAATGCCTTTGATGACAGAAATCCGGCAGCGGCAGAGCGGATGCGGGTTTGCAGTTGCATGGCAGAGCCCTTGGGTTGCATGAAAGACTGCCAATAATGACAATCATTAGTAACTATGTCATGGTTTTGCGCGTTAAATTCGGGGGCGGTGAGGGAAGTGAAAAAATTATTGTTGGCCGCGGTGGCTCTAGCCTTAGCGGCTGTGTCAGCTTGGCAGTACCGACTCGACCTGTTGCTTATTGGGGTGCCCCTAGCGCGGGAAGTGTTTTCTCCCGTGGGGCCTAACGTTCCAACCCAGTGGCCACAGGGCCCAGCAGACCCCGTACAGTCGGCCGATCAGCGACCGCCCAATGTGGTTCTCATTCTGATGGACGACATGGGTTTTAACGACGTGTCACTGTATAACGGTGGCGCCGGTGACGGTTCGGTTATGACGCCTAACATTGACGGTCTGGCACAACAGGGCGTGACGTTCACTAATGGTTATGCGGCGAATGCCGTTTGTGCGCCGTCTCGAGCGAGCATTATGACCGGCCGTTACTCGACGCGCTTCGGTTTCGAATTTACGCCATTTCCACGGGTCGGCGCGACGATTTTCCAGTGGATGCAGGATCTTGATCCCTCGCCGTTACCGCCCCATATGGACCTTCAAGCGTTAGATACATTGCCTGATATGGCAGAACTGGGTATGCCCACCGAAGAAGTCACGGTCGCCGAAGTGCTGCAGGAAGCGGGCTACTACACTGCGCACATTGGTAAATGGCATCTCGGTGCCGTCAGTGGTATGCGACCGGAAGATCAGGGTTTTGATGACAGCCTCTACATGAAGGGGATGCTCTATCTGCCGGAAGACGACCCGGGTGTAGTAAATGCCAAGCGCCCCGAAGAAGGCATTGAACGGATGGTTTGGGCGTCGGCCGAATACGCGGCGCAATTCAACGGCGGTGAACCGTTTCAACCCGACGGTTATCTAACCGACTACTACACGGATGAGGCCCTTAAGGTGATTGACAGCAATCAGCATCGGCCTTTTTTTCTGTTCCTGTCGCACTGGGGTATTCACAATCCGCTGCAGGCGACTCGAGAAGATTATGCGGCGCTCGCGCATATCGAAGACCACCATCTGCGTGTCTATTCCGCAATGATCCGCTCGGTAGATCGCAGCGTTGGGCAAGTTGTGGCGAAGCTTGACGAGCTTGGGCTTAGCGACAACACGCTGATTATTTTGACCAGCGATAACGGCGGCGCCAGCTATATTCAATTGCCCGATGTGAATAAACCTTTTCGCGGCTGGAAGTTGACTCACTTCGAAGGCGGTACCCATGTGCCGTTCATGGCCAAGTGGCCTGCGCAAATTCAGCCGGGCTCGTCACTGCAGGCGCCGGTACATCATATCGACCTATTTCATACCATCGCCGCCGCCGCTGGCGCGCAGGTACCTACAGAGCGAAAGTTGGATGGTGTGAATCTATTGCCCTACATCACTGGCGAGGCAGAAGGCGTACCTCACGAGACGTTATTCTGGCGCGAGGGCCATCAGCAATCCGTGCAGCATCAGGGCTGGAAGTTGATTCGCGCCAATCAGCCCGAGCCGGTGTATTGGTTATTTGATCTCAACGTGGATCCCACTGAGCAAAATAATTTAGCCGGCGCCGAACCGACCAGATTAGAGCAGTTAAATAATCTGTTAGATTTGCACAATTCAGAGCAAGCTGAACCCATGTGGCCGACGATTTATGACAGCGCGCAATTGATCGACAAACACGGCGGCCAGGCTTACGAGCCGGGCGACGAATACATCTACTGGCCAAACTAAGTCCTTAATCGGCCTATTGTGAGTGTTGGCTGTTAAACGAAGCCGTCCACTAAACGTTCGATCAATGCAGCGCCGACCCAGGTCAGAGGTGGAATGAACAGGTAGAACAGTAGTCGTCCGACGTTGTCGAGATTCAGCGGCCAGGTCGAGACTTTCTCGAGGTGACTGCGTTGTGCGAGCAGTGTATTTAAGCCTTGCATATCCACCATGGATTTGGGATTTGTCAGGCGGCGCAGGGCGTGGTCGATTGCTTCGAGACGCTGGGTCTTGTGTGCCACGATTAGTTTATGCGCAGATGATAAGGGCAACATGACCATGGCGATGATTGCTGGCGCCGTCAGCATCATTCCTGGCAGTATTTTA
Organism: Gammaproteobacteria bacterium UBA2955; assembly: GCA_002348825.1. Taxonomy (GTDB): domain Bacteria; phylum Pseudomonadota; class Gammaproteobacteria; order Pseudomonadales; family Azotimanducaceae; genus UBA4421. Next base: position 5,293 of record DEBN01000033.1, on the reverse strand, counting down.
ACTGCCGAAGACGTGCCGCTATCGATGAACAACAGTGGGAACAGCGCGTTGGTGCCGATCAGGGCCAGCGTTGACGCTATCGCCACCCGCGCCAGCGGTTGCCAAGGTTGCTTGCGAAACAGATCAACCTGCTTGAAGTATTTGGCCAGATCACCAAGCACCGAATTGCTGCGAACCAAATTAGCGATCACCGTGGTCATGGTGACCCACGACAGCAATGTACCCGCTATGTTCACTTTGATCATGTTGGACGACAGGTCCATCGAGCCGTCCGGGAGTTGAGTGATTAAACCCATATATTCGATGTGCATGACTGCCGCACAGGTGCCGATCAATGCAAAAATGATTTGGTATCGCCATCCAGGATGCTGCACGCGGTCGAGGGCTGCAGACTGCTGCGCAGGGCTCAATGCAAGCTCCCCAGAGAGTTCTACCACCGCAGCGCGGGTTAGATTGAAAATATGCGCGTGTACGGCTGGTAGGTAAGCGAGCGCCGCTGCAAAAAACAAACCGGTGGAGGCCCAAAAAAGCTCCCCGACTAACCAGAGCTGGATCAGAATCCACATTGTCAGCATTGCCGCGCCGGAGGCCAAAGGGCCGTAGCGGCCGGGGAAAACTAAATACAGCGTCCATGCTTTCATCGCCGGTGCCCCGATATTCGTTACAAGCTCAGCTGCGCGTCTCCAGCGATTGTGGTGCGATGTAGCTCTCGTGCGTAACCGTCATAACCGCCATTGGCTTTATGCAGTACCGAGCGGTTATCCCACATCACAAACATGTTAGGCTGCCATTTGTGGGTGTACTGAAACTCCTCACGGGTTTGCCACGCGTAAAGGTCAAAAATGAGCTGCTGAGCCTCATCTTGAGGCATGCCTTCAATCGCGCAAATGTAGCCTACGGTGCTAAACAAGGTTTCCTCACCGTTTTCCGGATGCACATTTAGGATGGCATGGCGTTCGGTATTTAGCGCGTCTTCGGAATACAGAATCTGCATAGTCCGATCCGAACCTTGATCTTTATCGCCATAGGTGCCGTCAGGTCCATAGGCGGCCGCGGCTGAATGCAAGGCGATTTTCCCGCTTAAACGCGCGCGCAGTTGGCTCGGCATCATTGCAACGGCGAGTTGCTGGTTGGCGAAGCTGGTATCGCCGCCAACGGGCGGTACGACTAGACTGTACAAGCAGGTGCCAATAGGGGGGTGTTCCTTAAAACTCCAGTCGCTGTGCCAACTCTCCGCGAATACCGGTGCTTGCTCGTCGGCACGGCGGCTCAGAGCGACCACCGGATTATCGTCACCGATGGGCACAAAATAAGGGTCGTCACCTAATCCGCCAAAGTACTGGGTGATGCGCACTAGATCTGGGTCCGAGAGTTTCTGATCCGGAAATGCCAGCACGTGGTGTTCTAACCAAGCTCGCCGGATCTGCGCAATAGTTGCAGAGTCCAAGTGCTGGGACAGATCCACGCCGTGGATTGTCGCGCCGCAAGCTTCGCCGCTGGGTGTGATCTGCATCATGGCGGTTCCCCAAAGTCCGTTCCACAAAAAAGCTGCGCGGCCGGGTCTATCTAACGATCATGGTCTCGCAACCGGTACCCTCAAATAGTGCATCCACTTGGCCTTGGCCGTTATTGCCTAGCCGCTGGTACTCCTCATTAATCCATTGTAAACACTTAGCTTGATAAGGGAATGTCGGCTGTTCCCAAGGCTGACCGTCAATGGTCGTCGTCATGGTGTCCTCGCCTGCTTGCAGGGCCTCAGCGTTTGCCAGCAGCGCAGGCGCGTATACCCGACCTATTTCGCTAAGCAGTTCTTTAAGGTGATCGGCGCTGTCTTGTAAACTGATCCAGTCGTCGTCGGCCGCGGAATTGCCGCTTAGGTCATCGACTAGATCGGTCCATGCATGAATGCGCGGTGCTTCCTCCATGCAGATCGCTGCTGGTGTGGGGTCGAATTTCGCCAGCTGCGTCAGTTGCGCATAGATGCCGAAATCGGCGGAGGAAGGGCGTGCACCAAAGACGAAACGGTGGCGCTGCAGCATGCGATCAAATATGTGTAAAAAACGTTTGTAGCTCGCCTCGATAACCGGCGCCGTGATGTCGTTAGAGCCCACGACATACAGCCGTGAAATTTGCCGATCGGCGACATAGGCGCGGCGCTGTTGCAGTTCCGCTTCTGGTGCTTGGATAGCGGTCCAGCGTGGCAGGATGGTGCCGGCCATATCGATGTCGGCTTGGTAATACCAGCGGTAGTGGAACATGGCTTTGGTTAGCCACTCGTCGGCATAGTCTTCGATCAGGTAATTGAGAAACGCCAGCACCGGTTCTTCGGGTATGCTTCGGCGTTGTTCGAAGTCCGCCTCGAAGCGACGAATAAGCGGGGTTGAATCTACGACCGCCTGAAGGCTGTTGTCTTCGTCGGGCAGAAAGAAGGTTGGCAATAGGTTAACCTTGGGTTCCGGTAAGTTGTGGCCCGTTGTTTGATCGCCAACGAGCAGTTGGTAGCGAATGTGACGAAAACGCAAATACGCGAGCATCTTGCGCGTATAAGGTGAGCCCGGGGCGCCTTTAAATTGAACGGGTTCTGGAATTTGCATGAAGGCTCTCCTCATTAAATCTGCGTATGTAGATACCACAAGCAAAAAATAATGACGAACATTATTTTAGCCGACGTCGAGCCAGCGGCGCGAGTTGCGGTGGGCGAGCAGTATACCGAGTCATTCGACCGTGTTTGACAGTTATTGGCCGCTTTGGGCTTTCATCGTGCTTATGGTGAGTACGCCCGGTCCGGCGAACCTGTTAATCATGACCTCGGGCGCGCAGCACGGTTTTTGGCGCAGCGCGCCATTTAATATGGGTCTGATCAGCGGCAAATTGCTGCTGAATTTCGCTATGGCGCTGGGGCTGACAACCATTGTTCAACAATACCCCGAGATGGCCAAAGTCTTTGCCGTATTGAGTGCTGCGTATATGAGTTGGCTCGCGTTTCGTGGCTGGAATGCGCACTTAGTGCATCAGCAGCGAGTTCATACCTTGGGGTTCCGTGACGGTCTGTTGGTACATCCGCTCAGTCCGAAAACCTGGGTGATGGTCGTGCTTGCGTTCTCCGAGTTCATGCCGGTCAACCCCACTGTTGCTGAGCGATATCTTTTGATCCCGTTGAGTTTTGCGCTCGCGCAGCTGGTTTTTCACAGCGCCTGGTGCTTGGCCGGGACGGCGTTGCGACGCGCATTGGGCGCCAGCAAGGTACTAAATCGCGGTTTGGCTGTGCTCACCGTGGCGGTTGTGTTGTGGGCCGTCTTGTTGGCATGACAGCGTTGGTTGCTATTCCCTGAAAACTCTGCCAAAACAACCGCGTAACTCAGTGCATCCGCGGGAGGTTAGGATGGCAACGGCATCGTCACCGATAAAACTCAACGGTGTTCATCACCTCGCTTTGGTGTGCAAGGACATGGCGCGCACAGTGGATTTCTATACCAACACCCTCGGGCTGCGCCTGACTAAGGGCTTTGATTTAGACGGGTATGGCCAACACTTCTTTTTTGATATGGGCAATGGCTCCGAACTCGCATTCTTTTGGTTTAACGACGCGGAGCCTGCACAGCCCGGTGTCGCCTCCGTTAAAAACATTGTTGGCAGTCGCGCGGGTAATATTAGCTCGGCGCATGGTTCTATGAATCACGTGGCGTTTAACGTTGCGCCAGAGCAAATAGACGACTACCGCGAGCAGCTTGTGGGGAAAGGCGTGGACTGTACGCCAGTGGTCAATCACAACGACGTGGTCACTGGAGGAGAGTCGCACACCAGCGCCGAAGCCTCGGAAAAAACCTGGATTCGATCGTTCTACTTTTTAGACCCGGACGGCGTGATGTTGGAGTTCTGTGCCACCTTGCAGCCGGGAATCGAACACGCCGACTCCCCCGTCAATGAACATGGTATTAAGGCGAATGGCCAATCCATCAGCGGTTTATAGTCGCTGCTGTAGCCAATTGTGAATCAGATCCGCCACGCCGGTTCTTGCGTCGCTGGGTTCCTGCAAGTAGTGATCGCCGCTAATCATATGCAGCTCTTTGTCACTGGACGCTAACTGTTGAAGTATCGTTTGGGCGTCGCTGGGAAAAACACCCGTATCCGCATCACTTTGAATCACCAATGCCGGCTCGGTTATGCGCGCTAGGTGTTCGGCGCCGCGGCAGCATGAATCCCGCAAGCTCCACATCGACAGCCAGGTGCGTAAGGTGTTGGTCAGGCCAATGCCGCGGGGGCTGTAATTGGCGGTTTTGGGGTCACCAGCGTAGCAACGCCCAATGGTGCGTGCAGACGGGTCGATAGAGCCGTCGAGTAACCGCAGATCGGCCCAAGTGCGGTAGACGTTGAACGCTCGATCGCGGTGGCCCAAGGCCTCGATTCGGTGCAGTTCGCTATGGCACCAGTCGGTAATACTGTGATTGCGCGATGTCTGTGCATGGCGGTAGCGCTGGATAAAGGTATCCGAGTAGCTGGGGCCGTTAACGGGGTTATACATATCCAAAGCTGGATTGACGCTCATTGGATCTGCTTCATCGGTGATGGCTGGGTCGAACCAATCGGTGATCACCTCGGGCCGGCCTTGATGTGCGCACAGCGAAATATAAAATTCGGCAGCTTGCAGTTCGTCGAGTGCTTGGGGGAGCTTTAACCCGGGTGTGGCATGCATCGTCACACCCTTGGCTTGAGATTGATAAGCCGCCATTAACGAGCCACCCCCCGAGTTACCGAGAATGACAACATTGTCGATGCCAGCGGCTTCTTTTAACCAACGCACACCTACGCCCAGATCGATAAGTGCATGTTCCAGCAAGAAGAAGCCCTCGTTGCCGCGAAAGCGCGTATTCCATCCCAGAAAGCCGTAGCCGCGCGCAGCCATCAGCGGCGCCAGATAGTGTTCGCTAAAGTCGACGTTGTAGTGTGCTGCAATAAACGCCGTATGCACTGGCCGGTCACTGGGATAGAAAAACAAGCCCTGGCAGGGGTGGAATCCGGCACCATTGCGCGGCGCAGTCGCGGATGGCGCAGCGATAAAGTCCACGGAAATGTCGCTTCCGGCGACGTTGTAAGTGCCGCGATGCTGTTCGGTGCTGCTCATAGCGGCCTCCGTGCTGGTTAAAACTTGTGCACTGCCAACTCGGTCATGCTCTGGTGGTCGAATGGAGTGTCGTAATACTAAAGTTTTTACCTTGCGAGTCGATGGAAATCATGCCTTGGGGACATAGGTGCGCTGCAGCCTTTTCGCAGGCACTGTCCTCAAGGCCTTTTT
>DEBN01000009.1 GCA_002348825.1 Gammaproteobacteria bacterium UBA2955 | reverse complement strand
CTTTTTGCTTTGCCGCCCGCCTCTTTTAAGCCAAAGACGCGAAGAATTCGATGAGCTCCTTATTCACCTCGTCGGCCCGCTCTTGCTGTAACCAGTGTCCAGCGCCCTCAAATTTTAAACATTTACGCAAATCCGGCAGCGTCGCTTGCATGCTGTGTAACGCTTCTGGCGTATTACCTGCAACCAAATCGTGCTCCCCATAAAGATAAAGAGCGGGTTGTTCCAAAGACTTACCGACAAAAGGTGCAAGGTGTGCCGGCAACCTCTTGATGTTCCTATACCAATTAAAACCTCCTGAGAATCCGGCCGCGGTATGCTCTTTGACATAGAAATCCAGATCTGCCTCGGTGAGCCATTCCGGAAGCTTTTCCGGTATAACAAATTGCTCCGTCATTGTTTCATCTATTGGAAAATGACCATCCCAACCGATTTCATGAATCTGGTCGCGGACGATGTCGCCACTAAACACATATAAAACCCCAAGCATGCTCTTTCGCACATCGCGCTCAAAGTCCGCCTCTGCCACGCCCTGCTCTTGGAAGAACAGGCGGTAGTACTGCCTGCCCGCAGCGCTTTCGCGCATTACATCATTCAGATCGATTCCTGCTGGAAGAGGAAACGGCGGGTTAAATGGCACCGACAACACTGCAACGGCGCGAAACACGTCGGGACGCATCAAAGCTGAATACCAGGCTACCGGACCACCCCAATCGTGGCCGACTACGATCGCTTCGGATTCGCCCAGCCCAGCCACGCTGCCGACCACATCACCCACCAAACTGGAAATGGTATACGCCTCGACATCCTCTGGTTGAGTGGTCTTTCCATATCCACGCATATGCAAAGCCACCGCTCGATATCCTGCGTCACCAACCGCTTGTAACTGATGTCTCCACGAGTACCACGACTCGGGCCACCCATGGCAGAACAGGACCAGAGGACCCGATCCGTGTTCGACATAGTGAAGCTCGATGCCATTTGCATAGACGACACCCTCTTTGAAATTAAACTGCGAACTCATGATCGCTCCTCTACCATTATTTTCATTTGGTTATCGCCTAAACCATCTCTGTGGGAGTTCGCCACTTTTCACAGACGGCGCCAGCGCCCGGTAATTGGCGGATTTTGCGATCAATCGCGTTCTTCGATGTCGCTCAGGCAATAGCCACAGGTGACGGCAGGTTGGCGATACCCTGGCACTTCGTCCAAGCACAGCCGTGGGAATTGAACCTTGCTACAGCACAATCGATTCCCACTCGGTAAGCGCGCGGTCCAATCGGCCGACCATATCGTGCATCTCTTCGCTCGTAATGGTCAGCGGGGGCGACAGCCAAGAGGGAATACCACGTCTGAACGCAGCCTGTCTTCTGGGACCATACAAACTGCCATACATAACTAAACCGTGCTTCAGCGTTATCGCGGAATAGAGCTTCTCGGCTTGTTGCGAGCTGTCGAAAAACTCCAAACTCTGTTTGTCCTTTATGAGCTCTAAAACCATCATCAAGCCCCAGCCGCGAACGTCTCTGACTGTTGGATGCGCCAGCAGCTGTTCTCGATAGGAGAATAAGACCTCACTCTGCTTACGGCAGTTTTCCAGCAGGTTTTCATCGCGAATAATATCGATCAACTCACTGCCCGCCGCACACCCTAAAGGGTGCCCGCCATTGGTAAACCCATGAACGAAGTGAGTTTCGCCGGCCTCAAAAGGTGCGTTTATATCCGCCGAGACGGCCACCGCGCCAAACGGGATATAGCTGCTCGCGATACCCTTGGCTAGAGTCATAATGTCCGGCACAACGTCGTAGTGATCCATCGCGAACCACTGGCCAGTGCGGCCGAACCCGGTAACGACCTCATCGGTAATAAGCAGGACATCGTAACGGTCACAGATCTCCCGAATCGTTTGCCAATAACTCGCCGGCGGCACCACCGCATAGTCGGCACCGCAACCGTGAGGCGTCGCGAGAAACGCAGCCACGGATTGGGCACCCTCGTAATGGATTGCCGTCTCCAGAGCTTTCGCACACTCAACACCCCACTCTTCCCGACTCACACCCTCTGGTCGATCGAAATCGGAGTACTGGCGGATGTGCGGCCACTTGGGAATCATAGGCATAAACGGTTTATGCGACCCGGGCGATCCTGACGCGCCCAGCGTGGCCAACGTCATGCCATGATAACTGTCGTGCACACTGACGATTTTGTATTTGTCACGGTGCCCCCGTGAAATTTGCGCCTGCCGCGCAACCTTAAAGGCGGTTTCTACCGCTTCCGAACCCCCCGACACCAAGTAAATATGATCCAGATCGCCTGGTGTGATCTCGGACAACTTCCTGCAGAACTTGGCGCGCAGCGGATCTGACAAAACTGGGTGGGTATAGGCGTATTTGTCGAGCTGATCAGAGATAGCGGCTTTCATGCGCGGGTGGTTATGCGGCAGGTTGACCGCGAACGGGCCTCCAGACGCGTCGAAATATCGATTGTCTTTGTCGTCGTAGATATACACGCCTTCGGCACGCGCGATTTCCACATTCATAGGATGATAGGAAAAGATATGACGGTAGTCGCCTTCCGGGTGTTGGTAATCTGGTAGGTTCTGACCTTGCATGCTCATTGTTAGCCTCCTCAAATCGAGATCGGAAAGTAGCATTCGGAGCAGACCCTTGCCAGCCTATTCTTTGCAACGTACGCTCGAGCGCACGAGGGGAAAAAATGAGTAAACGCGAACTACAGACTCGTCCTGCAGGTGCCCCGAGCGAGGAACTGACCGAGATCCTCGAGCGCGACGGTTGTGTCGTGCTGAAGGACTTCGCTTCGCAGACTCAAGTTGCATCGATCAATAGTGAACTGCGACCCTTCATTGAGGCCACAATGCGCTCCAGTAGTGATTTCGGCGGCTATAAAACAACTCGCACTGGCGCTCTAATGGCGCGTTCACCACTGTGCCGTGAACTGGCAATCGACCCCCGCATCCTTAGTCTCGTCGAGCGCTTTCTCGGGCCATACGCTAATACCTTTCAGCTGCACCTTACTCAGGTCATCCGTGTGTTGCCCGGCGAGAAGGTCCAGATGCCGCACCGTGATCGTTGGGCGTGGAGCCAGATACCAACGCCCCCCGAGGTTGAACCCACGGTAAACCCGGTACTCGCTAGGCTCATGACTGAAATCGAACCCCAACTGAATGTAATGCTCGCCCTGACCGACTTCACGAATGAGAATGGCGCCACGCGCGTCGCTCCGGGTTCGTCTAGGCTCCCCGATGACACAACACCGCCCGACGACGCCTTCGTCGCGGCCGAGATGCAATCCGGCTCAATGCTGGTGTTCACCGGTTCGGTGTTTCACGGCGCCGGCGCCAATACGAGCGATAGTGATCGAATAGGCCTCAACATCGACTACACGCTCGGTTGGCTTCGCCAGGAAGACAACCAATATCTTTCTTGTCCTCCGGAAATAGCCAAAGACCTAGACCCAAAGCTTCAGACCCTGCTGGGCTACGCAGTGGGTGGCCCATCGATGGGTTATTTCACGCCGCCGCTGCCAGCCGGGGAAGACCTGAGCCCACCACAGAGGGCACTCGAACAACCGATGAAACCTGTTCGTCTGGATGCGGACGGTCGACTGGAGTTCGCCGAGTGACCGGAGGCAAAGGGACGATGCGAAACCAATTGACACGGATTTAAAGGACAAACTCATGAAATTGAACGGCAAGGTATCGCTTATTTCCGCATGCGGCAGAGGCATCGGCAGAGAGGTCGCGTTAACACTCGCCAGAGAGGGTTCCAAGGTCGTCATCAACTCGTTCAGCGAAGCAAATACCCAGGCGCTGGCGCAGGAGTTAGACGCACTTGGGGCGCGCGTAGTGGCTGTGGCGGGCGACATCACCAAATCCGCGGTGATCCTAAAAATGGTCGCTGCGGCCATCGATGCATTCGGCAAAATCGATGTGCTGGTGAACAGTGTTGGTGGTGGCGCCGCGGCCGACATCGACGACAAAGACAACCCACTTGCCGACGTAGAGGCCCTATGGGACGGGACCTACGCGATGAGTTTGAAAGCGCCGGTGCTGATGTGTGAGGCGGTCATGCCGCATTTTATCGAGCAGCGGTCGGGCAAAATCATCAACATGTCATCCCTCGCCGGTCGGCCGGGCATGCCCCATGTAGACCTCGTACCCTTGTCCGCAAGTTACCACAGTACCAAAGCCGGGCTGATTCGCTACACCCAGGTACTCGCGGATCAGCTTGGGCGGCATAACATAAACGTCAACGCGATTTGTCCCGGGATAATCTATACCGACGGCTGGCGGGAAATTTCAGAGGCCATGGTCGAGAATCACCCACGCTTCAAGGGCGAAGATCCGCGGGAGTGGTTTGTCGGTGTTGGCGAAGGCAGATACGCCAGTGAAGGTATGCCCCAGACCGCCATGCGGCGGGAGCAAACCACAGGCGATATAGCCGAAGCAGTATTGTTTCTCGCATCCGACGCCGCAGCTAACATCACAGGGCAGACGCTGAATGTCGACGGCGGGATGGCCAAGGACTAGTCAGGTATAAAGGCGTCTGCAACGCCATTTGGATCTAACCACGGCCCGACTTCACCGCTCGAGCTTCTGAACAGATTGACGTAAGCGTCGGATACGCTTTGACGTTCAGAGGCTTTTGACCTCGAGTCGCTATTTGCCTTTTGAGGCCAAAATAACATTGTTAATAAGAATCATTCCCATTTGAACCCCAGCCATGCTACTTTTTCGTAGCGCATCAGTTTGCGCTGGCCATTACGGAAATTTGAAAACGACAAGGAAATACAATGAGACGATTTTTACTTTCGCTGGCACTCCTGTTCTTTAGCAATACCGCTTTTTCCGACGATCATGCTGAGACAAACATTCCTGAATTTGCCGCGGTTTTTCAATTAACCACGACGGATGAGGCCAGTGTTGCTGCGGCCTTCGCGAATTTTGCTCAGTCGGAGTGCCGAAAAAACATGCCCACCGCGATTCGCATAATGCGCGAGTCGTTCAATGGTAACGAAGACGTTACGCATTCCATTATCTGGAATTTCGCTGACGCCGCAGCCATGACCGAAGCGTTTGCCTCGTTGGCGCAGTGCCGTGATTGGGCAAATGTCTCTGCGGTGTTATCGCGACAAGCCGATTTTAAATCACAGCAACTAATGCGTACTTTAGTAGCGGGCGGAGATTACACCAAGGATTCGTCCTACGCCGTGTGGCAAATGAGCATTTCAGACGAAGCTGCTTATGTGAAGGCTTACGAAACTCTAATGGAAGCTCAAGTCAAAAATGGTTCCGTTAACGGAGCCTACGGATTATGGCGCGTTCAAGGCGGTGCGGACAGCAATGTCACGCACTTAGCTTTTGCAGGCGCTGAAAATCTCGAGGGTCTATTGGCCAACGCTAATCCCAGCAAAGCGTTTGTTGCTTTTCAGCGCAAAGTCGCCGGAATAAGAACGGTATATAGACAAAACATTAACACTGTACTCGCCGACCTATAGCGATCCCGCCCTTCGGATTAGGTGGCTTGGGCCCCCGAGCCACCCTTATCCTGAGCTATAGCAAACTGGAATCTGGCAGCACAGTCGCGATTACGCCAGCGCTGATCCAAAAATACCCATGACCCGGTTGGTATCCGAGCCTATTTTTCAGAGCGGATGGAAGATCCGCTGCGGCCACTACGCGATCATCGCTGTGTTGTTCGCAGCCGCGACCAAAGCAGTTGGAGCCGCGGCGGCAATTTCCTGCAGGTACAGCACGGCGGTTTAACCAAATCGACCATCGGGGAACGTTGAATACCACTTATCGACTACATCAGACAGTTCGTCTATCGTGTTCCCATAGAACGTGGCCAGCGCCAAGCGGCGCTGATTTCGAACGAAGGACGGAAAATGCCTAAGGTTAGCGAGACCATTCCCGAAGCGCTGGCGCCGCGTGTTGAGGCGGCAGTTGCCTGGTTCAATAACTCGTCGGAATCCGCGGCGGAAACATTCAAAGTCACCGGCATCCTCGACGCTGAAGAGACATTGCATGGATCCGACGAGCTCAAACTTATCATGTGCGGTGGCGACCGATGCGAGCAGCGATCTTTCCGGGTAACCGGTTCAGCCGCTGACTGGACGATCGAATTCTCCGACAGCATCCCCCCACAAGCGGATGCGAAACCGCAGCCGGATCTCGACCCGCCGCCCGGCGTACGCAGCGATTGGCTCGACAAAAGGTTGTCGCAGCACGCGTTCATAGTGCTGCTTTTTTACCGCGGGTTTTGGTGACCCCCATGTCGCTCCGAGTTGCGGAGCTACGTAGATACGGGCGTGGTCGAGAAAATACGTGCTGCAGGCGGCGAGGTTTACGCAATTACCAGCGAACCACAGAACTTAGCGGACCAAGCGCACGAGCACTGGGAACTTAACTTTGAAAACGTCGGGGACCCTCATCAGGAAATCCCCAGGACGTGCGATGAACGTGATTGGCTCACCCTCTACGCCAACAAGGGCGATCTGGAATTCCTGCAACGCGGGGCGAATTGGGCGGTAGAGCATCCCAAGGGTTACTTCCAACCGGGTGTTCTGGCGGTAACCAATTCGGGCCGCATACTTTACCGCTGGCGGTCCGTGCCTTCTGCTGCAAATTTGAACGGCACACTGGCGAGACCAACCGCACAATATGCATGGAGCGCAATTGCTCGCGCTCTCGCTGCCGGAGAGGATGCCACAAACGCTGAGCACGACGACAACCCAGAGATCGACAGTGCGCCGCCGCCGCGCCTGATCTTTATTGCGGCGCTGATAGCAAACGGCTGGTTTCTAAGAGTTAAATCCTTTGTCTATTCCCCGGGTGTGGAACCCGTGCCAAGGCGGTTCAACGCAGCCTTCAGGCGCTGGCTGCTCTTTTTCGCACTTTGGATAGCCGCAGCGGTTTTTTTACCGGCTGCCCCAGTCGCAACCGCCTTTGTGTGCTGGCTGGTGTGGATCGTGCGGGATGTTCGAGGCACTCTGGGCAGCCTTGACGTGCAACAGGAGATAAACGCACGCCAGTAGCCGTTTTCCCGCGCCGGCAACGCTGAAAGCTGCATCGGCCGTTTGATGAGTTCGTCGCAGATGCGCCACAGGCCTTAAATAAAGCCCTGCCGTGCGCTCTACTCAGTCACCGCACCTATTGCGTCACACTTCATTAATCAGCTTGCTGCGCAACCGCCCAAACCATCCGCGCGAAGCCGGTCGACAGAACAAATACTGTCAGGCTGATACAAGCGTTTTCGCTGATGCAATACCAACCTTGCAGACCAGCCCGGCCCTCACATGCCGGGTGATGACATTAGTTTTCAATATCCATTGGGCGATAGTAGTCCCTGCCAGTGCGCTCAAATTCTTCGCGCATGGCCCTGAATTGCTCGCCCGCAGACCCTTCTTCCGACAAGGTTAAGTTCTGCCGGATGAAGTTCACGCTATGCGGGTTTAGATCAGCGGCCATTTTCCAGTACTGGTCTGCTTTGGCGCCTATACCGCACCTGCGAAACAAGTTGCCTAAGCAAAAGGCTGCATCTGCTCTTTGTTGGTCAGCTGAGAGTTTGCGGATGTTACCAGTCACTGTTGCTGCAGGTTGCACATACCTGCTCTGCGCGCCGTTAGCCATCCAGTCTTTTAGCGCAGGTTCATACACATTCGTGCCGAAGGAAATGGCTTGATCGCCCACACCCAGTTCGTGAACCTTGGCATAGGTCCCTTCGTCGATTCGCACAATGCGTCCATCCTCATCAATCCATGCCGCTGAAGGCACGTTGACAAAGTTGAAGGCGCTGCTGACCAAGTGGTCTTCATCGATGACCTGTATAAAAGTTGGCTTAGCCGCATCAAAAATCGGGCCTGCTGCAGCCTCACCGCCGGTGTCCTGGGCCGCACAAATGAGGACAAAGTCGGGATCATTTATCTCTTCGTAAATACGCTGCCACACGGGCACGTCAAGGAAACATCCTCACCACGACGACCAGGTAACGATAAGCGCTTTTTTGCCCTTTAAATCAGCCAGTCTTACCACTTCTCCTTGACGATCGACGAGTTCAAGGTCTGGCGCCATAGCATCGACCATCATGTTTGCACGCTTTGCCGGAATTTCCCCAAAGCTCCAAACGCCAGCCGCAACATCTGCCACGTAGGGTTGGTCTAACAAATCTGCAAAGGCAGCAAGGTTGAACCACTGCCGTCCCGCCTGCTCGATCAATAGTTCATCATTCAACGGAATGCACAGGTCTTTGAAACACGCGCCCTCGGGTTTAATTTCAAAGCCATTGATCTGCCTTAGGTATTCGGGATTAATCAAGAGCCCGTCGCCGTCGCCTTTTTCACTGAGAGTGATCGTTTTGCCTTGATACAGCACGGTTGCACTGCCCTCGGGATGGATTTCTTTGGCCACAAAAGGGTTTCGAAGCTCTGGAAAGGCCATAAAAGCTTTAGCCATTGGGTTCTCCTTGTTCTTTGCCGATGGTACGCGATATCGGCCAAGCCGTCTGCGCAACCTAAGCGCGAGGACTGGAGTACCTTTGCGCCGTTGCAGCACGGAAACGGCAGGAACACATCAGAGCATGAATAACGCTCGACACCCGCGAATGAATGGCGCCCTGCCACGAATTTACTTACGTCATCGCAAAGGCTTTGTAAGGCTCGGTTTCGGGCAGCCCTAATGCGCTATTATAGTGAGCGCATCTCGGGAAATTTGGTGAGACGAGGGACCCACACATTATGAAATACCAACCACTTGGTCGAACGGGCATAAAGGTTAGCCAACTTTGCCTAGGCACAATGATGTTTGGCGGCAAAAGCGACGAAACAGAGTCTTTCCGAATGATCGATCACGCAATTGATAACGGCGTAAATTTTATCGATACCGCCGATGTTTACGCCAGCAACGAAAGTGAGCGTATTGTCGGTAAAGCACTCGCAAGCGATAACAGGCGAGACAACGTCATACTCGCAACAAAGTTCAACTTCGCCAATCCCGCCGACAGAAACGCTAGGGGTCTGAGTCGCAGGCACGTGATCAATGCCTGTGATGCGTCATTGAAACGGCTGAAAACCGACTGGATTGACCTGTACCAAATGCATCGGTGCAGTTCCGCCATTCCCATCGATGAAACACTGCGAGCACTTGATGATTTGGTCAGAGCCGGAAAGATACGGTATATCGGCGGCAGCATGTTCCCAGCTTGGCGAATCGTCGAATCTCTTTGGGTGGCAAAGGAGTTGGGTCTCAATCGTTTAATTTGCGAGCAGCCAGCCTACCATTTGCTGGATAGGACAGCAGAACGCGAGGTCATCCCTGCAGCGCAGTCCTTCGGACTTGCAGTAATACCATGGGGACCGCTATGCGGCGGCCTGCTATCAGGCAAATACACCCGCGACCAACAAGTACAAGGCGCGCGCTGGCAAGATGGTAAGGATAATGCCAACAGACGTGCCACAGACCAAACCTGGGACGTTCTCGATCTGTTGAAGAAAATGGCAGACGATAAAGGGTGCTCTATGTCGCAGCTGGCGTTGGCGTGGAACATGGCGCAGCCCGGCGTAACGGCGCCCATTATCGGGCCAAGAACCTTCGAGCAAATAGAAGATAACCTGCGCGCAGTGGACGTAGAAATGAGCGAAGAGGACTTTTCCAGAATTGACGAACTGGTACCGCCAAAGGGATACGTCGTGCGCTACTACGACGAAGCAAATGCCATTGATTTCAGACCTCACTCGCATAGGAGCATCGTGTAATCGCTGCACACTGATGCAGGCAGAAGTTAGCTCCACATTGGCTCGAGCATAGTCACGGCTCAGAGCCTTTTTTTCGCTTACCCCCGGGGAAAGTCCCCAAACAGCCGCGCATCATGAGGTTTTTAATGGGCCCGTCCGGCAGCGCCTAAAACTATTCGTGAATAATCGTTTTCTAAACATGATTAATATCATGTAGCGCAATCACAGCGTGTTATATCCCAACAGAGACTTAGTCTTGCGCGCCGTTGGTTCCGCCAAGCTGCCAGCGCTATCGCTCCCACGGCAGCCCGAAGCCCGCGCGCGCTAGCGCGCTCGGACTGTCCTATGCTTGAACGTATTACAAAGCCGAGCTGTACATCGTCTCGAAGCCTGCCTGATCAACCGGACGAGGATTCGTCCTGTTGACCGGGTCAGCCATTGCATCCTCAACAAGCACGCTGAGCAGATCGCTTCCCCCACCTAAATCAGTAATCGAACGATTGATGCCTATGTCGCTGGACAACTGAATCACCGCGTCGATTGCGCCCGCGCCAGTTGCGGGACCTGAAGGGGCAAGGATTCGTGCGACTTCAGCGTATTTTTCTTCACGAACCGACATGTTGTAATCCATCACGTAGGGCATCATCGTCGCAAGGGTTTGTCCATGCGCAGCATCGAGTCGGGCTGAAATCGCATGTCCGGTGCCGTGCGCCGATCCCAGACCTGTGACGTTGAACGCCTGCGCCGCCATAGCGGATCCAAGCAACATCTGTGAGCGCGCCTCAATATCTTCACCGTCAGCCACAACTTTTCGGAGGTTCTCCGCTACTTTGCGCATGGCTTCAACCGCGATCGTGTCCGAGTACGCATTTGCACCGACCGAAACAAATGCTTCGACGGCGTGGGTGAGCACATCAAATCCACAGGTAGCGGTTGCATAGGTTGGTAGACCAACCGTGAGATCTGGATCGAGCACTGAGCACGCGGGCACAATGCTTGGGTGCACGACATAGGTCTTGCGACCCAGCCGAGTGTTCGTAATAACACACGCGCCGTTTGTCTCGGACCCCGTACCGGCGGTTGTGGGCACCGCAATAACTGGAGCTGCCGCAGGAGTGGGTTGGGAGTTCTGCATCTCTTCGACCGAACCAGGGTTGGAGGCCAGCAGCGCAATCGCCTTACCACAGTCCATGGGAGATCCACCACCAATCGGCACTACAACCGCGTCACCCAGCTCTTTGAGCCTCTCAGCGCCAGCTTCGACGTTTAGATCGGTTGGGTTGGGTTCAACACCGTCGAATACTTCAACGGAAAGATTCGCTGCGCGAAGCCCTTCTAAAATTGGGTCGAGTACCCCGCTGGCGGCCAGGTTTTTATCGGTCACAATCAAAGCTGTAGTCTTGCCAAGTGCTTGGATGTGGTTGTTTAGATCTTTGGCAGCGCCCCTGTTAAAGACAATCGTTGGTAGCGGACGGACAGTAAAATTTTCGTTTGCAAGCAATGCTAGTACTCCTTTTGATTACTCTTGTGTAAATGCGAATTCAAAACTCACGCTGGTTGGTACGGCAACGACGAGTGGTGCAGAACGATACGTAGCATACCCGCTTCATCCTTTTTGTAACCCCAGCTCTTATCGACCTTTGTAACGTTGCCGTTTTTGTCGGTACACGTTACCCAGCCCATCCACATGGCGACATCGCCCTGAATAAAACTGGCGGCCGTTTCTGAAACAACGGAACGCCAGCCTCTGATGCCGAAGCCTCCATCGCCTGGATACCGATCGCTATGACCGACAAAATACGCTAAAGCACCGTCTCGGGTTGTGCGAAAGGTCTGTGTTCCGCTGGCTAAGGTCGGCTTGAACAGCACCGGCCCGAGTTCATAGCCGTAGGCTGAATCGAGTACGCCGTTAGCAGCCAATCTGGCCGCATCAATGCCTTCTTTGTCAAACGCTTCGGAGATTGCGATCAACGCATCTCCCCAAATTTGTCTCGCATCTGCAAGTTCTTGTTCGGTTATCTCTGTCGTCATCTTTATTCATTAATTATGGAATTACCGAAACCAGATCGTCGATCCAGTCCGGTTGTATTCTAACACTTGCTTTGCCAACTGTTACGAACCAAGCCTTTTGCAACAACAGCGAGCACCACTGAGCGACCGCTGTTAATGTCTTTGTGGTCTTTTTTGTTAACACCTCGAGCCAGCGAACGGAAACCTATAACCCACTGCCACCGTCAGTTATTGCCGCTGC
>DEBN01000146.1:9223-9368 GCA_002348825.1 Gammaproteobacteria bacterium UBA2955 | reverse complement strand
AGACTCCGATTGGAAGCTCTAACGGTAACAGAATTGTGCGTGGATAGGTTCGGAATTCGGACCTGGGAACGACGTTTAAGCCCGCTAGGTGTGATTGGTTGGCGGAAGTTCTCGAGCCTTAACGACGTTATAGCAACAATCTCGT
>DEBN01000146.1:0-8810 GCA_002348825.1 Gammaproteobacteria bacterium UBA2955 | reverse complement strand
CTGCCTAAGGGGTGGCGAAGCGCCTGAGACGTCAGAAAAGACGGACCCTTTGAACCTGATCCGGTTAACACCGGCGTAGGAATAGGACCGCATCTTCTTAGGCGAATTTCTGGCCTGTCCATAGGAGATCTAAATGCGAGTTCTAACTTTATTGCTTCAAAAGCTAACGCTCTTAATCGGCATTGGTTTGCCGTTTTGTATCGTTAATGCTGACACCGAAACCATTGAAGAAGTTGTCGTTACAGCAGAGTTGCGCGCGGTAGCGGTGAACGATTTGGCCGGTTCTGTGTCGCTATTGGTTCCCGGTGACAGGACCGACGCAGTCAATCATCTGGAAGAAATGCTCGGCAGAGCGGTGAATGTAAATATTGCTAGCGGTGCCTCGAGGGCGCGGTTTGTGCAAATTCGCGGTATTGGCGAGCGTGGACAATTCGCCGAGCCCCTTAACGCGTCTGTGGGGCTGCAGATAGACGGGGTGGATTTTAGTGGCGTGGGTACCGCCGCGACGTTGTTTGATGTGTCGCAGATCGAAATTCTGCGTGGTCCTCAAGGCACACTCTACGGTGCCAACGCGCTGGCGGGACTGATCAACGTGGTGACGCCAAGCTCGACCGCAAACTGGCAGGGCAAGGCGCAATTCGATGTGGGCAATTACGGTGGTCAGGGCGCGGGCGCTGTTTTTAGCGGGCCACTAAATGATTCCGTTGGTCTGCGGCTAAGCGCGCGCAATTACCGCGATGACGGTTTTATCGACAACACTTTTTTACAGAGCCGGCGCACCGATAATCACGACGAATCTACGCTGAGAATAAAGCTGGATGGCGCCAGTGCGGCGCTGAACTGGCAACTGGCTGCAGGCATGATCGAAGTAGCCAATGGCTATGATGCGTTCTCCCTAGATAACAATCGCCAAACTCGCTCGGATCAACCCGGCATGGATGAGCAGAGCAGCGGCTACTTAAGTGCGCGGTTTGAGATCAATGACCTCGACTGGGCGCAGTTGGTTGCTGCTGCGGGGTATGCCAGTAGTGACGTGCGGTACGGCTATGACGAGGATTGGACCTATGCAGGGTTTCATCCCTATGGATACAGCTCTACCGATCAGTATAACCGCGGGATCAACACCGCGACTGTAGATCTGCGTTGGTTGTCGAAAGACAGTGCGGAGGATACGCTGAACTGGTTAGTTGGCCTCTACTTTTTAGATCGAGACGTCGATTTAGAGCGCGACTACACCTGGCTTGAAGAGCGTTTTAGCAGTCAGTTCGCACTGCAACGGCGCGCCATCTACGGTGAGCTGGGTCTGCCGATTAATGGGCTTTGGACGCTGTCGATCGGTGCACGGGCCGAGATTCATGAAGCTGATTACGAGGACAACGCAGGCGTTAGATTTTCCCCCGAAGACGACCTGTTTGGTTCGCGGCTGAAATTAGAGCGGCGTTTCGCAGATCAGCAGCTGGCCTATTTGAGCTTTAGCCAGGGCTACAAGTCCGGCGGGTTCAATACCTCTGGAACGCTGGACGCCGACTTGCGGCTGTTTGACCCAGAAACACTGTGGAATGTTGAAGTGGGTTACAAAAGCAATTTCCTGGCCGACCGCGGTCAGATGCGAATTGCGCTCTTCCATATGGCACGGGCAGACGTCCAAATCGCCACATCTATTGTTCGAGTGCGCGACGACGGATCGTCGGAATTTATCGAATTTACTGGTAACGCCGCGTCGGGTGTCAACCAAGGCATCGAAGCCGAGATGGATCTCGCACTCAGTGAGCGGCTACTTATCAGTGCCGGTTTAGGACTTTTAAAAACCGAATATCAAGATTATGTTGACGCGGCGGGCAACGATTTAGACGGTCGCGAGCAAGCTCACGCACCCGGCTATCAGGGGCACCTGTCGCTGCGCTACGAACTGTCCGAACGTTGGTTCGCCAGTCTCGATGTTGAAGCCAAAGACGGCTATTACTTCTCCGACAGTCACAGCGCTCAGGCAGACAGTTACGCGCTGTTCAACGCAGCGGTTGGTTATGCGTTTGGCCGATATTCAGCGCGAATTTGGGGCCGTAATTTGACCGATGCCGATTATCCCGTCAGAGGGTTTTACTTCGGCAATGATCCCCGTAATGGTTATGCAGACACCACCTGGACGCAATTGGGGGCGCCGCGGCAAATAGGCCTATCTGCGACGGTGTCGTGGTAGCGATCACTCTTCGGAGCGGCGCAGCGAATCGGCGATGGCTTAGCCTGCCTTGGCCATGCGCTGACGCTCTTGTTCCACCAGCCAGTCCGCGACCTGCAACGCGCGCTGAGTGCCGTTGTTCATGCTGATTCGATATTTGCCGGCGACCACCAAAGTAGGCACGCTGCCGATTTGATAGCGGCGCGTGGCATCGGTGGCGCGGCTGAGTTTGCGGCTCACCGTAGTGCTGTTAAACGCGCGCATAAAATCGTTGGCACTTAAGTTCGGGCTGTCCAAGTGCTCTGCGATATCGCGACCTGTGGCAAAACGTTTGCCGGTGTCGTGGATAGCACTGAATAAGCGTTCGTGGTGACCCTCAATCGCGTTGGCGTGTTCGAGAGCGAGATAGGCTTGCCCCAAAAGCGTCCAGCTTGGCGAAAACGTTGCAGGACGGCGTATAACCGAGACATCGTCGGCGGTGGCGGCAGACCAAGCTGCGAATTCGGGCTCGAAATTTTTGCAGTAGACGCAGCCGTAGGAGAAGAATTCCGCCACTTCAATCGGGCCCTTTGAGCGGGGTCGATCCGCATTTTCGATCAGTTCAAAGTCGGTGCCCAGTTGTGGCGTCTCGCTATGGCCGCCGCCGGTGGAGAAATAAATGCCGAGACCTATCAGCGCTGCCCCAACCGTGCCTAACAGGCCCAGAAAAATAGATCGAGTAGCGGCTACGCGATCTGCAGATTTGCGTTTGGCTGCGGGCATATTTAAGGCTCCTATTTTGACACTACGACAACGGACATATTGTTACGTTATTGACCATAATGATCCACAGGTATTAGTCTGCGACGCGCGCTAACCATTGAGAAATCCAACATGTCTGGGCCAGAAAGCTATCAACTCTTCACTTCCGACACCTGCGGGTTTTGTGCTCGGGTGCGGCAGTTTTTGCAACAGCGGGGCATGAGTATGGAATTTCGCGATACGCTTCGAGATCCGGCGGCGTTTAAGGAATTGTTGCAAGGCGGGGGTCGTGGCACCGTCCCATGCCTGCGAATTCAGCGTGGTGACGAGGTCGAATGGATGTACGAATCAATGGACATTATTAGCTACCTAGACACTCACTCTCCCCAACTGGGATAAGGACCATTATGAAATTAGGCATTCTCGCCGGCTACTCTGGCCGCAAGTTCAGTATCTCAATAGACGCTATC
This sequence comes from Gammaproteobacteria bacterium UBA2955, assembly GCA_002348825.1. GTDB lineage: Bacteria > Pseudomonadota > Gammaproteobacteria > Pseudomonadales > Azotimanducaceae > UBA4421. Next base: position 5,423 of record DEBN01000146.1, on the reverse strand, counting down.
AAGCACGCCGAAAACCTTGGCTATGAATCAATTTGGACTGCAGAAGCCTATGGTTCAGATGCGGTCACGCCTGCTGCTTGGATTTTGGCCCAGACCGATCGGATTAAGGTCGGTACTGCAATTATGCAGATGCCAGCTCGGTCTCCGGCTATGGCCGCCATGACGGCCATGAGTTTGGCAGAGCTGTCAGGTGGCCGTTTTATAGCGGGCTTGGGCGCCTCCGGTCCCCAAGTTGTGGAAGGCTGGCACGGTGTGCCCTATGGCAAGCCGGTCAGTCGGCTGCGCGAATATGTGCAAATAATGAAACAGATATTTGCGCGCGAGGCGCCGCTGTCTTTCGAGGGCGCGATGTATAACCTGCCTTACACTGGTTCGGGAGCCACCGGTTTAGGCAAACCGTTGAAGAGTATTCTGCATTGTGAAGAAGACATCCCGATCTACGCCGCGACGATCACCAACAACGGCGTAACAGCTTCCGCAGAGGTGGCGGACGGGTTTTTCCCCGTTTGGATGGACCCCGACAAATACTCGGTATTCGCGGATCCGATAGAAAAGGGCTTCGCCCTGGCTAACGCCAATATCAGTGAAGAGACCGAGGAGAAAAACCTCTCGCAGTTTGATATCGCACCATTTGTAACCCTTGTTATGGGCGATGATATCGAGCAATGCAGAATACCGGTACGCGGCATGATGGCGTTATACATTGGTGGTATGGGCGCTCGCGATAAGAATTTCTATAACGATTACTGCAAACGCCTCGGCTTCGAGGACGCGGCTGTCGAGATTCAGGATCATTATCTTGCCGGGCGAAAAGACCAAGCGATGGCGGCGGTGCCGGCTGAACTGATCGATGCTTGCGCTCTCGTGGGTCCTGCGGAACATATTCGTGAACAACTCCAGCGTTGGAAAACAGCCGGTGCCCAAGGCCACGTTTCGAACATGTTGTTGGGCAGTCAGGACCCGGCGGCCCTGCAATTGGTTGCAGAGGAAATGCTTTAACAGTCGCTCAGCTCGACTGCGCATGCCCCGGAGGTAGGCGACGGCAGAACAAGACAGCACTGCGTCGGGCATCGCAGCGACGGTTGGCGTGACCCCTGGGGTTTCGCCCGGCGTCGCGGCCAGTTAAAAGCCGTCTATAAGGCGAAGAACCTCGGAGTTGCTAGATGTCTTTGACCATGGCCCAGCCGCGCTCTGAACGCAGACGCGCAGCGTCAGCGTACTCCAAAGCTTTTTCCGAGCTGGCATTGCCATCCAGCCCGCGTTTGTAGACGCCCTGAATAATTCCGGCAGAACGGAACATGTTGTAGATCAAATAAAATGGCCAGTTGTCGATGCCCTCGCGGCTGGCGTGCTTACAGTACTCTGCAACGAACTCGGCTTCAGTGGGTATTCCCAAGGCGGCGTGATCGGCGCCAGCCAAGCCCTCATCGTCATAGGCATCGCCGTGGTAGTCCTGACAGATGTAGCCCAAATCGGCTAAGCCATCGCCTAGAGTCGAAAGTTCCCAATCCAATACAGCGACTATTTTCGGTTCGCTAGGGTGGATAAGTACATTACCCAGCCGGTAATCACCATGAACAATAACGCTGCCAGCATCGGCAGGTATATTTTGCGGCAACCATTCCATGAGCTGGTCCATGGCCGCGATATCTTCGGTCTTTGACGCGATGTACTGTTTACTCCAGCGGCCGATCTGACGCTCGTAGTAATTGCCCGGACGGCCGAATTCGCCCAACCCTACCGTAAGCGGGTCAACGTTGTGCAATTCTGCCAGTACCCGTGCAAGATCCAGGTAAATAGCACTGCGCTCACTTTTGCTGCAGCTGGGCAATCGCGTTTCAGTAAACAATCGACCCTCTACCATCTCCATAATGTAGAACTTGGTGCCGATAATGCTCACGTCTTCGCAGAGACAGTACATCTTTGGTACGGGCACGGGTGTGGCCCACAACGCGGCCATAACCTTATATTCTCGATCTACCTGATGCGCAGACGGCAGTAATTCTCCCGGTGGTTGCTTGCGCATGACATAAGTCCGCGAGGGCGTTATGAGTTGGAAGGTAGGGTTTGATTGGCCGCCTTCAAATTGTTTTATGGTCAGCGGGCCGTTGAAGTCCTCGACATGCGCTTGCATATACCGAGTCAATGCCGCTTCATCAAATTTGTGCGCCTCTCGCACCTGGGTGAGTTCCACGTCGCTCATGCTGCCCCCTGTCCCGAACCAGTAGTAATAATCCGTTAAGGATACGGGTTGATCTTCGACAGGGCAAAATGAGAATCTATGACCTTTATGCCTAGCGTCTGTTGAGCGCTACTTGCCAGTGATTTGGCTTTATTACAGGGGAGACATATGGCCTTAGCCAAAAGAATAGCGGTTACGTTGCCCGCCGGCCCGCGCATCGAGGACACTATTGCTCGCATTCAGTGGGCGGAAGAGCAGGGTATCGCCGATGCATGGTTCAGCGACTCTGGCGCGCCTGACACTCTGACCCAGGTGGCGGCGATTGCGCATCTAACCAAGAATATTCGGATAGGGACGGCGGTTACACCTGTGTACACGCGCTCGCCATCGGTGTTAGCCGCGTCTGCGAATGTGATTGGCCAGCTGCTGCCCGATCGCTTTGTCATGGGTCTAGGTTCCTCCAGCCAGACCATAATGGGGCAGTTCAACGGTATACCGCTGGATAAGCCACTGACTCGGGTTCGCGAGACCGCCGAGCTGGTGAAAACGATGCTGACCGGGGAAAAAACCGATTTCGATGGGGAAACTCTTTTCAGTAAGGGCTACCGCCAAGCGCCCATGGAAAACCCGCCGCCAATATATCTCGCTGCGCTGCGACCCAAGATGATCGAGATGGCGGCGGAAGTGGGAGATGGCGTAATTTTCAACTTATGGCCGAAAGCGGCCTTGCCGAAAATGATGGAGCATGTGGCGATCGGTGCGGAAAAAGTCGGTAAAAACCCAGCAGACGTAGAAATTGTCAATCGTGCCATGGTGTTATGTACGGATGACAAAGAGTACGGGCGAACATTATTCCGTGCCGCCTTCGGGCCCTATTATGCAACGCCGGTTTATAACAACTTTTTGGCATGGGCGGGGTACGAGGACGCGGCAGCACAAATTACCGAGGGATGGGCGGCCAAGGATAGGGCCAAAACCGCAAGCGCCATGAGCGACGAAATGATCGATGAAATAGCAATAATCGGCAATGAAGAAGAGATTCAAAGGCGCATTCAAGAAGATGCGGATGGTGGTGTGCACACCCATATCATCGCTCCACTCGCGGCTTCGCGCGAGGATACCGAGCGCACGTTTGCGGCCTTCACAGCTCAGGCCTTTCAGTTTTCCTGAAGCTGATCCGCGACTGCGCCGATGAAACTAAAATTGCTTTATGTGTTGCGTCATGGCCAAACCGAGTGGAATGTGCAGCGTCGGATGCAAGGACGTTTGAACTCGCCACTGACAGCACAAGGCAGGACGCAAGCGGATGGGCATGGGGCGGTCTTGAAGCAGTTGGGGGGTATCGACAAACTGTGGGTTTCCACCGCGGGTCGAACACAACAGACCGCGGAACTGGTCAATGCTCACCTGCTGGCGCCGGTAGAATTTTCGGAGGATCTCGTCGAGCGAGATTGCGGCAGATGGTCTGGTAAGACGCTTACAGAGGTAGAGCAGGAAGACGGCCAGGGTCTGTCGGCGCTGCGCGCGGATCCCTACGGTTATCGGCCCGGTGGCGGCGAAAATCTGGTCGACCTAAGTGCGCGAGTTGCGCCGGTGGTGCAGAATATTAAAAACGTCGAACGCGCCTGCGTTATTAGTCATGGTGTAGTGACCAAAGCGTTGCTGCAGCACTTTCTGCAGTTGAGTCCTGCAGAGGTTGTGCGCATCACGCATCCAAACGACCTGTTTTTTAGACTCAGTTTTAATGACGGGGGCCACTGTTGTGAACGGTTTATTTTGTCCGAGACGCAGTCTGGGGTGCCGCAAGAGGGGTTGTTCGCAGACGATGGAGCGCCAGTGCAACCGATTCAAAGTGAATAGTCGATTTCGAGAGGAGGCAATATGTTCGTAGATGGCGGTGTGAGTGTTGATCTGAATACCGTAGGGGCTCAGGCTGCAGAAATGGAAGATATGGGATACGCGGGTGTTATGACGGCGGAAACCGCCCATGATCCGTTTTTCCCGTTGTTGGTGGCTGCGCAGAATACCCAGCGGGTTGAACTCATGACCTCCATTGCGGTTGCTTTTGCGCGGTCGCCGATGACACTTGCAAACATCGGCCACGACCTAAATGCCTATTCCAAGGGGCGCTTTACGTTGGGCTTGGGCTCACAAATAAAGCCGCATATTACCAAGCGTTTCAGCATGCCTTGGTCTAGCCCAGCAGCGCGAATGCGCGAATACATTATGGCCATGCGCGCCATTTGGGACAGTTGGCATAAGCAGCAACCGCTTGAATTTACTGGAGAATTTTATACTCACACGCTGATGACGCCGTTTTTTACACCAACTAATGTGGACTATGGCGCGCCTAAGGTGTTTCTTGCGGCGGTGGGTCCAAAAATGACGGAGGTCGCCGGCGAGGTAGCAGACGGCATAATTGTTCATGCCTTTACTACGGAAAAATATCTCCGTGAAACTACCTTGCCAGCGCTCGAGCGCGGGTTCGCCAAGGCGGGCAAGCGGCGCGAAGATTTTCAAATCAGTTACCCCATGTTTGTCGTAACAGGCAATACCGAGGAAGACTTGGCTGAAGCCAAACAGGCGACCCGACAACAGATTGCGTTCTATGGATCCACACCGGCGTATAAGCCTGTTTTAGACAGTGTTGGTGCGGGAGAGCTGCAGCCAGAACTGAATGTCATGTCCAAGCAGGGTCGCTGGCAGGAAATGGCGGAACTCATTACACCTGACCTGCTGCAGGAATTCGCTGTCATTGGCGAACCGCAAACCTTGCCGGAACAGATTATTCAAAGGTACGGTGACGTGGTCGACCGCACGTCAGCGGCCTATGCCCACATCGGTAAGGCAGATCGGGCGAATATCATAGAAAAATTATCGGCAGTTTAGTCAGCCGTAGCCGCCTTCAAATAATTAAAAGAGAGAAAACATGAAAGTAGACGCCGGCATCGGCCACCAATTAGAAAAAATACCCGCCATCGTCAATAAAATAGAAGCTGACGGTTACGACGGCGTGCGCACGGCAGAGATGAATCACGATCCTTTTTTTCCGTTGTTGCTGGCCGCGGAGCACAGCGACAAGCTTGATATCGCGTCATCGATAGCGGTTGCCTTTGCTCGCAGTCCGATGAATTTGGCGAATATTGGCCACGACCTCAATGCCTATTCTAAGGGGCGCTTCACTTTAGGCTTGGGTTCGCAGATTAAGCCGCATATCACCAAGCGTTTTAGCATGCAGTGG
>DEBN01000052.1 GCA_002348825.1 Gammaproteobacteria bacterium UBA2955 | reverse complement strand
TGCTTTGTTACCATTCTACCCATCTGGAAAGATGACGCTCGGCGCACACTGTTCTTGCTGTGTCCCGGGAGTGGATGCTTTCCAATGCGTTCCTCTGCTCTTGAAAGGTTCGGGCACCGTCACTTTGTTCTGAAGTTGAGCGGTTGCCACTGCCAGACAGACAGGCTCCAGCAATCCCTTTAACTGACCAAGGTAAAATGAAACTCACATCTCCCCGCTCTTCTAGTAAATCCCTCAAAAACTTCGCCAAAACCCACAACACTGCAGCACTTAAGACCGCCTTAATGTTTGCCACCCTAGCCCGTACAGCGGCTGCCGACAGCAACGTCAAGCAGGTTGAGGTTGAAAAAGTCCGAGAAATCATGCGTCGCGTGGCAAGCACTGATTGTTCTGCCGCTGCGGTTAACGTTGCCGCAAAGTCGCAACTTTTTGAAAATATGCCCTTGCACCAGTTTGTCAGTCGCGCCGCAAAGCATTTGTCGTTAGACGATCGGCGCGAGGTGGCTCAGGGCATTGCCGAAGTATGCGAGGCAGACGGGCGAGTCAACGAAATGGAAGCGCAATATTTTAACGGCATGGTCTCGTCACTGGGTTTATCTGCGGCGGAACTGATGTTTGATGCAGCCTAGGGCCTGATCCGGAGCGATATATATTGTCGCTTGATCGCCGACGCGTTTGGCCTGTGGCGCGTAAGTAAAGTCGTTTGTCTTGCATTGCTTCGCACCATGAGCGGCCGACAGAGGGACTCGATGGCCAAGGCCCGCCGCTGGCTAGGTCCCGGTGTGTTTGCCGATGAAAATTGACGAGTCCGAGCTCCTAGAGTCGTCCCAACTTTGGCGGGGGTTGCTCTTGGGTATTTCAAAATGCATTAGAAACGACCACGCCAGCGTGAAAATAATGTCAATTTGCAACAAAATGTTAAGTTTTGGTTTACAAATTACTTAGACGCACCAAAATACTCCAACGCCCGAGCGGTCTCGTTGGTCTTCAACGTTATTGCGCTTGGGCCTATTTTTTTTAAAGTGGAGAAGAGAGTTGAAAACTATCCAACATGCTATAGCTTTGGCAGTTTCGCTGATGCTAACGGTTCTGGCGACTGGGACATCGGTGCATGCCGAAATGGCTCAAGCCGATGCGGACCTGATCGAAGAAGTCGTTACCATCGGTACGCGTACTAAAGCTCGTTCAACTACCGATTCAACAGCGCCTGTGGACGTTGTAACCGGTGATGATTTTATGAATCAAGGCGGCATAGATACTAGTAATTTGCTGCGTAATCTCGTGCCTTCGTTCAACGTTAATGATCAGCCGATCAGTGATGCCGCGACGCTAGTGCGCCCAGCTAATCTTCGCGGGTTGGCGCCCGATCACACATTGGTGATGGTCAACGGTCAACGACGTCATCGTGCAGCGGTCATCACCTGGCTGGGTAACGGCTTGGCGGATGGTTCTCAGGGGGCCGATATTGCGGCTATCCCTGCGCTTGCGCTTCGCAGCGTTGAAGTGCTGCGAGATGGTGCTGCGGCGCAATACGGGTCTGACGCTATTGCTGGCGTGATCAACTTCAATCTGAAAGATTCGCCGAGCGACGGCGTTTTTGAAGTGAAGTACGGTCAATACAGTGAAGGCGACGGCACTACAACCGTTTTTGCGGCCAATAAGGGCTTCGCGATTGGCGAGAATGGCTTCGTCAACCTCACGGCAGAATGGGGCGGTGCTGATGCGACCGATCGCTCGGTTCAGCGTGCCGACGCGGCGGCTCTAATCGCAGCGGGATACCAGAACGTTAACAATCCTGCACAGATTTGGGGTACGCCTGAAGTCGAAGACGACTATAAGTTATGGGCTAACTTTGGCGCTGATCTAGCGGACAATATGGAGTTTTTTGGCAACGCCAACTTCAACAGCAAGACTGTCACGGGCGGTTTCTATTACAGAAACCCGACCAACAGAGGTGGCGTATACAGTGGTGATGGCGGCGCAACTTTACTTATCGGCGACCTCACTCCCGGCCCTGTTGGTCAGGATAACAGCGCGTACAAAGCGCTGTCTGCGGGTGACGGTGTAAGCTGCCCAACGGTAGCCATGGATGGTTTAACTCCTGACGCGACTGCCATGGCAGCGGTACAGGCGGATCCAAACTGTTTTAGCTTCCAAGAAATGATCACCGGCGGCTTCACTCCGAACTTCGGCGGCGAAGTAACCGATTCGGCTATTTTATTGGGTCTTCGCGGTGAGCTTGATTCGGGCCTGATCTGGAGCGTTAGCACCTATAGCGGCAATAACAAAGCCGACTTCTTTATCAATAACACCGTTAATGCCAGTCTTGGCCCGATGACGCCGCGTAACTTCGACCCGGGCTATTACGAGCAAAGCGATACCAGCTTCAATGCTGACTTCTCCATGCCATTGTCTGACCGTATGAACCTCGCCTTCGGTGGTGAAGTTCGAACGGAGGAATTCTCGATTGGCGCGGGTCAAGAGGAGTCTTACATTGATGGCGGCCTGGGAACTCAGGGATTCAGCACATCGACTAACGGTTTCCCCGGATTCTCGCCAGCCATTGCCGGCAGCTGGGAGCGCCAAAATACGGCCCTGTATGCCGATCTGGAATTAGCGGCCTCAGATCAATTATTGTTGGCTCTAGCGCTGCGCTATGAAGACTTTGATGATTTTGGCACCACGACGAACTACCGCGTGGGTGGTAACTACGCGATAAACGAAAGCTTGGGTATTCGCGCTACAGTCAGCTCTGGCTTTAAAGCGCCAACTCCGGGTCAGTCAAATGCGGCAAACATATCTACCCAGATCATCGGCGGCGTTTTGACTAACCAAGGCGTTATCCCGTCGACGAGTCCTGCGGCTGTGCTTCGCGGTGGTGCCGGTCTTGGGCCAGAAAAATCCAGCAACTTTACCCTAGGCGCTTATGCAACCTTCGGCGCATTCGAGCTCACTGTCGATTACTTCAACATTGACGTTGATGATCGGTTGAGCTTGTCCAGCGACTTTACGTTGACAGCTGATGATCTGGCCACGCTTGCCGGTCAGGGGATTGACGCTTCAGACATCTCGCAGTTCCGTTTCTTCACCGATGCGTTCGATACCAGCACTTCTGGTATAGACGTTGTCTTGAGCACGGAAACCGAGTGGATGAATGGCGTGACCAACTGGTCGGTGGCATTCAATTCAACAGATACCGAAGTGACCGACCGCAACAGGACCTTGCTAGGCGACAGCCGGAAGCTCCTCATCCAGGACGGTGTGCCCGGAACGCGTTGGAATATAACGGGTAAGCATGACATGGGACAGCTGCGCGTGTTAGCGCGTCTCAGCTTCTTTGGCTCGTACTATGACAATGAGGCGGGCGGTGAGTTTGATAGCGCCACCTTGTTGGATTTGGAAGCAGGGTACGATGTGAGCCAGGACCTTTCGGCTACGGTCGGAATGCGTAATGTCAACGATGAACGCGGTTGTTCCACTAACAAGTGTGGTGGTACCCCTGCGAGCATTCTTGGACTGCCGTCCAGTCAGTTCACGCCGTTTGGTTTCAACGGCAGCTTCTACTACGGTCGTCTAAGCTATAACTTTTAAAGGCAGCTTTAATCGACTAGACAAAGCGGGCTTCGGCCCGCTTTTTTTATGCGCGCGGTTTAAGGCAGTGGCATGCGCTCGCTGTCGTTTTCTCTGGCTGCGGTGAATGCCCTTTGCGGCTTGGCGGTGCGTATCTGCTCCAACCAAAACACGCCGTCCAACTGACCGCTGTTACCGCGGGTACCGACAAAGTCGATGTCGCCGTCAGCATCCATGTCGCGAGCGATGAATTTGTCGAACATGCCGCGTTTGCGACGCGATATGTCGTGACGGATCCAGTCTCCTTTAAGTGCTCCAGGGTTTTCGAACCAACCTAGACGACCCAATGGGTCGTCGACCTTTGCGTCGGCCTCCGCGGTGCGGGTGCCGCGGCTATAGCTGCCGGCCATAATATCCAGATGACCGTCTTGATTAATGTCCGCGGCGACCAGACCGGTAATGCTGTCAGGCATAAACGTACCGATCCTATGTGCCAACCAACCGTCATAAATGGAGGCTGGCTGCTCTAGCCAATACAGCGCCTCGGTCGACGCGCCTATGATGTCCAGTCGTCGATCTTTATTAATGTCGGCATAGGCGAGATTGAATCCGGAAATTTGTGCGCCGATAATGCCGATGGCATGCTCGCGGAAGTTTAGATCGCCATTTTTGCCGACGTTTTCAAACCAGGCGATGCGCTGTTCACCGCGACTACCTATGATGATGTCGGCATCGCCGTCCTGATCTAAATCCACAGGCTCTGCGTTTTGCGGGACGCTGTAGCGTCCCAATATAGTCTGTCGCCAGCCATCGACGGCTAATGGATCGCCCTTCACTTGCAGCAGTGAAACGGGGGTCGAGCGCGCGTAGTCCTCTGGCCCTGGCCGCTGAGCCCCTTTATTCGCTGTGGTTGCCTCTACTTGGCCATCGTTGTTGAAGTCAGCGAAAAACACCCGCAGATAAGATCCCTGATTTTTGGTCATGGGTAAGATAAGCCGAGGCCAAGCTTTGGAGCGTGCGTTTTTGCCTGGGTTTTGCAAATAAATTAAATGTCCAAGTTCGGCGGCGACCAATACATCGGGAAAGCCGTCGTTATTGACGTCCGCGATCGCGGCGTCTTCTGGCGCAGCCACTTCGGAACCCTCAGCAAGCGTGATGTTGGTCCACCGGTCTGGGTCCGGCGTGGCGAAAGCTATCCGCACATGACCTTCCAGAGGCACTTCGAGATCGACGTCGTGGATTGCGGAGTCATAGCCCGAGTCCGATTCGTGGACCGAAACGATGTCGACGAACCCATCCAAATCCAGATCGGCCATGACCAACCCGTCGCTACCGTTAAAGGGTTCTCCGGCCGTCATTGGGTCATCGATAATATGCTCGCGCCAGCTGATGTAGCGCTGATCACTGCTAAAAGCCTTCGATAACGCGTTATCAATGTTGGGTTCCTGCGCCACGACATTGATCGCTGTGGAAAAAATCGCCGCGCTAAAGGCGTAGTAAAGGATCGAATTCATAAAGTTAACCGGCAAAGCCGAGCTCGATAAAGTGCCCGCTTAGGTTAGCTCAAAGGCCCAAGGAATGGGCAATGCGCCGCGCCAACAATGAGGTCGTTGCGGTATTTTTATGCTCAGGCCGGCGGTTCATCCGTGTGAAACGGCAGTTCGTCATGCAGTTTGGCTGAGCGGTGGGTATACATGTCGTCGTGTAATCGATGCAACATGTCCGATGCTTTGCGTGTGAACAAGCACGGCACTAACGCGTGCACAAAACAGGCGCCTGCGGTGAGGAGTAAGCGTGCACCAAATCGAGACGCAGCAATGAAATGTTGCATGTAGGTCTCGTCAACTGCGGCAGGGTGCGCGAACAGGGCGTGGTAGAAAAACTTATACATGGCTGTGCACATAATAATTGTTAGTGTGAGAATAAACGTTGATTACGCTAAATTGTTCTCAAAAAATGTAAAAAATAGCTACTATGTTGCAATATTTTCCACAAAATTTGATTGAAAATGCAGAAATTAGATCAAAAGGATTTGCGCATACTCAGGGTGTTACAGCGCGACTGCACCAGCGCCGTTGCGGACTTAGCAGCGCAGATCGGTTTATCGATCAACGCTTGCTGGCGGCGGGTCAAGCGTCTACAGGATGAAGCTATAGATCGTCAGGTTGCGATTTTGCAGCCCGAGAAGTTTGGTTTCGGGTTGACCGCTTTCGTTTCGGTGCGCACTAATGAGCATAACGACCAATGGCTGCAGACGTTCTCAGAGGGCATCAGTAAGATTGATGAGGTTGTGGAATTTTATCGGCTCAGTGGCCAGTACGATTATCTGTTAAAAATCTTGGCAAAAGACGTGGCCGATTACGACTTGGTGTACAAGCGGATCATCAAAATAGCCCCGCTCAGTGACGTATCGTCCTCTTTCGCCATGGAGCGCATTAAATCAACGACGGCATTGCCGATATGAGATTTATGCCGGCTCGTCGTCGTAGGTAATGAATTGCGGTGGTGGGGTAAACTTGCCCCAGATCTCCATTTCCTCGCAGCTGTTTAGTTCAAGCTCCTTGCGTTGAAAACCGTCGATGTGAGGCGTTGGATCCTGCCCGTTGAGAAATGCTCCGCAGGCTTTCTTTATGGCGCTGGCGGATCGCAGCTCTGGCGGCTGATCTTTAGCATCCTCGCTGGATCTTTGGTTAAGCGTTTCGCTGATGAAATCGGCCTCGCGAAAAATTTCCAGAATCAGTGCTTTGGCGTCCATGCTTTTACTACCGCGAATAACTTTACGAGCAGTAAACGCATTTCGTGACCTCGTGGCAAGTCTCTTGACGCGCTAAAACGCGGTATTTTTTGCTCGATCTGCGCCTCGATCCGCAGAGCATAGACGTGCGGCCGCTGCTTCTACTAAGCCCACTATGACGCAGCAGTGTTGCTGGGCGAACGTTGGTTAATGCGTCGCGGGTTATAGCGCGACGTCGCCCTTCTGCAAGCGTTGGGCGATGGTCTTCTTCAAGATTTCGTTCGTGCCATCAGCGACATTGACCACACGCAGCGCCTGCCATGCCTCGGTGAGGCCGAGTTCGTTGGTAAAACCCATTGCGCCGTGTGTTTGAATCGCTCGATCTACTGCGGCAAGGCCCTTTTGTACCGAAAACGCCTTAGTCATTGAGAGCTCTTTGATCGCAGGTTCGCCTGCGTCGAGCAACATGGCGGCGTTAATCCCCATTAAATGGGCGGCGTGCAAGTCCATTGCAGAATCGGCAAGTGGGAACGTTACGCCTTGGTATTCAGATATCGGTTGTCCGAAGGCGTTGCGAATTTTGGAAAATTCAACGGCGGCTTCAAGCGCCCAGCGCCCATAGCCTACTGATCTCGCGGAGTTATAAATCCTGCCCAGGGATACCCCGTATAGGGCCGCATTGAAGCCCTTACCGATCTCTCCTACCACTTGCCAAGGTTCGACATAGACGTCGCTTAGCGCGATTTCCGCTTCGTCACCGCCGATATGCCCGAACAGTTTGATAATTCTCTGGATCAGGAAACCATCGCTGTCGGTGGGAATCATAAATGCGGTGATACCCTCATCCATTTTGGCAAACACAATGCAGTAGTCGGCGATGGGTGCGTTAGTCGTCCATATTTTCCTGCCAGAAATTCTCCATCCCTGTCCGTCCGCTATGGCTTTGGTCTGCAGCCGACTGGCGTCGGAACCGGCATCTGGCTCGGTTAGGCCGAAGCACATGGATTTCCTACCGGCGATCAGATCGGGTAGGTACTCTGTTTGGGCGCGCTCGCTGATCTGCTCCAACAATTTACTAGGGCCGAACGCCCAGTGCGCCAGGGCGTAGAGCATCAACCAGTTTTTCGGGCCGCATTGGTGAAACAGAGCCTCCCAGGCAACGTAGTAAGCAAGATGGCTCAGGCCCGCACCGCCCAAAGGCTGCGGCACGCACATGGAAAAAAAGCCTGCTGCTGCGGAGGCCGTTCGCACTTCGGTTATGAGTTCGACTAATTCATCAGAGAATCGGCCTTCGCTGTTGTACAGACGTGTCGGATCTTCGAACAGGTCAGCGCACTGAGCGTGCCGCGGCATCACCTCTTGCTCCGCAAACGCGACGATGCCGTCTCTGGCGACCCTTACCTCTTCTGGAAGCTCGATGGCGATAGCTGTCATCTTTCACTCCTTGTTATGCGTCGTTGCTTCCGATCACCCGAAGTAAGCGCCGTAATCCAGACGGCGTCTACCTTAAGAGATTTTTTTGCTCATAAAATATGTTGGTCAAAGTCCACAAGCGCTTATTGGGAAACACTATATGTTAGATCTGCGGGGCTGTTTTCGCTTACCGCGGTTCATTTGAGGCCTGTTTGCGTGTTACGTAATATCGTGCCTGCCCGGTGGCCGGTGAGTTCATCATTTTCCAGAATAATCTGGCCATTGACCAAAGTCTGACGGTAGCCAACCGCGCGCTGAATAAGTCGTGGAGCCTCCCCAGGGAAGTCGTAGACTCGTCTCGGTTGACGCTCCTCAACACGATCTATATCTAAAACATTTATGTCGGCTTTTTTACCCACCTCAAGCGCCCCTCGGTCTGACAGCCGTAGCACTCGATTTTGCTTCGACGTCAGCATGTGAATTGTCTCCTCTATGGAGTAGGTGCCTGTATCTCGGTACCAATGTGAGATGAAAAAGCTGGTCCAACCTGCATCCATTATCATGCTGACATGAGCGCCCGCGTCGCCAACTCCGGGGACAACCCAATCTGCGCCCATATATTCGGGCAAAACACTGAGGTCTTCGTTGACGAAACGAACATGAAAGAAACCTTCGCCTGCGGATTCCAGTTGCAGACGAATCCATGTTTCGACGGGGTGCTCGTTGTTGCTGGCGGCAAGGTGCGCGAGCGACTGATCTTGTTCCTGAGCGTAGTTAGGGCGCAGTTCGGTGCCCATCCAGAAGGTTTTGTAGCACGGTAACCCGAACTTAGACGATGACAATGTTTGTCCTATGTGTTCGGCTTCTGCCATTTCTTTTCCATCGCGTATTAGCTGTTCGCGAAAGGAGACATCGCGCAACAGCTCTAGGCGCTGCGGCACCGGTGTGCTCTGTAATTTACGCCAGCTTTCGCTCCTAGATCGCAAGCAAAATAAGATCGGAGTCGATAGACTGGAGAGAAAGCCAGCCGCCCGCGGTTGCGTTGTGCCAGTGATGTTCAGGCCTGCGCTGCGCATTTCGTCTATCGCTGGCTGGTAGGCGCTACGGCCATCAGCCCCAGGCATCCACGGCGCGCTAAATAGCATGTGCGTGCCCGCGGCCTCCAGCTGTTTCCTCATGATTCGCAGTTCTTCGTCCAAAGGATGGGACTCTACAACCGTCTGCATAAAGCCGCCGGCGGCGCCAACTTTAGCGGCAATCGCGACCAGTTCTGCTTCTGGAGCAAATGTCCCCGGAATGCACCGACCGTCGGGCAGACGGTGGGCTTTTAAACGGTTAACCGAAAAACCCACTGCACCCTCGACTACGGACCTGCCAGCAAGCGCTGCAATGTTGGCGATGTCCTCTTCAGTTGGATCGCCCTCTACTGCGCGTTCGCCCATCACGTGAAATCGTGTTGCCGCATGACCGACGAGCGCGGCGACATTAACGGCTGGGGCACTTTGTTCTATGGTGTCTAGGTATTCGCCGAACGAGCTCCAATCCCACGGCAGGCCGTCCAGAATTGCCTGTTTTGGAATGTCCTCGACGGATTCCATCATCTCCGCCAAGAGCTCTTTATCTTCTGGTCTTACAGGAGCAAACGAAACACCGCAGTTCCCCATCAGCATGGACGTAACCCCGTGCCAAGAGGCGGGTGTAAGTAGTGGATCCCAACCAATCTGTGCGTCCATGTGGGTGTGTAAATCTATGAAGCCCGGTGTGACCACCGCGCCCTCTGCGTCGATCTCTCTGTGACCCTTGGCAGCAACGCGAGTGCCGAGTGAAGTAATCGTGTCGCCGTCTATGGCGATATCGCCAATGCTCGCTGGGTTCAGCAAGCCGTCCACCAAAAGCCCATTACGAATAACAATATCGTGTGACATTTTTTTGCTCCCCTTTCCCTACTTATCGTAGCATCGAGGAGCAATAGTATGCGAGGAAGAGATGAAAGCGGCGGTTTATTATCAGACAGGCGGGCCGGAGGTGTTGCGTTATGAGGACCTCCCGGATCCCAGTTGTGGTTCTCGAGAGGTCAAAGTAGACGTTAAAGCCATCGCCGTGGAAGGCGGCGATGTACTGAATCGTGCGCACGGTGAAAAGCCCGGAGATGCATTTGTAGTGGGCTATACCGCCGCTGGAGTGGTTGTTGAAACCGGTGCCGAGATCGACGGCATAAAGTTGGGCGATAGAGTGACGACCGTGAGTTTCGCCGGGTCTCATGCAGAACAGCGAGTGGCCCCGGGTTTCGGATGCTGGGCGCTGCCCGACAGCGTTTCGTTCGAGCAGGGTGCTTGTTTTCCGGTGACTTTTGGCACCGCTCAAGACGCGTTATTTGAATTTGGTCGATTGCGCCAGGGTGAAACCGTATTGATTCAGGGTGGCGCTGGCGGCGTCGGCGTGGCCTGTATCCAGTTAGCAAAAATCGCGGGTGCAACGGTCATCGCTACCGCCTCCTCGGATGCCAGATTGGATGCGTTGACGGAGTTCGGGCTCGACCACGGCATAAACTATCGCGAGAAAAACTTAACTCAGGAGGTCATGAAATTAACGTCGGGTCGGGGTGTCGATGTGGTCATAGATCCAGTCGGTGGTGAAGTGTTGGAACAGAGTATTGCTTCCGCAGGCCGACGTGGGCGGATCGTCAGCGTCGGCACTGCTGGCCGAGACTTTAGCAAGGTTAATGTCAGCGGTTTGGCGCCTGGTAACAAGAGCCTCACAGGCGTCTTTCTTGGAGCAGAAATGGCCAGTGCGCGCGCCTACGATATGGTTGCGGATTTAATTCGTAGGGCTGGCATGGGAGAGTTACGTATGCCCATCGATCGGCAATACGCGCTTGCAGACGCGGCCCAAGCACATGCTTATATCGAGTCTAGGCAAGCCGTAGGCCGAGTAATTTTGGTGCCCTGAGAATTCCAAATGGACCTTATGGAGGAGTAGGAGTAAATGAGCCTTGCAGATTTTTCGCTAAACGGGAAAAAGGCGATCGTCGTGGGCGGCCGCCGAAATATGGGTAAGGGCTTTGCGTTGGGTTTGGCGGAGGCGGGTGCGGATGTCATCGTCACCGATGTGAATAACCACGATGGACAGCTTCAGGCGGTGGCCGATGAGATCACAGCCATGGGCAGGCAGTCGCTTGCAATAAAAACCGATATTTCTCAGAAGTCGGAAGTCGACGCGTTGGTTGCTCAAGCAAAAGAGGCGTTTGGTGGCATCGATATTCTCATGAATGTTGCGGTGCGCTATCACCGTAAATCACTGCTTGAGCTCGATGATACCGATTGGGACGAACTGACCAACGTTAACCTAAAGGGGTATTGGTTGATGCATCAGGCGGTGGCACCGTTTATGCAGGCACAGGGCAGCGGCAGCATAATTAATTTAACGTCGCGAGGCGGCTTAAAGGCTCATGCTGACAAAGGTATGGGCAATTATGCGATCGTCAAAGCTGGGGTCGCTATGATGACGCGGCAATACAGCCGCTATCTCGGCCCTTACAACGTGCGCGTAAACGCAATTGCGCCCTCCTTGGTTGAGTGGGAGCAGCACCCTGCCGGTGATTTTTACAGAGAAAACCCCGACCGTGTACCGCCGCAAGCAAAAGCTCCGCCGCCGGAACCCAGCGTGCAGGAAAAATTTGAGGCGTGGTCGACCGGCCCTGAAAGTCTGCCGTTGGGACGAGTCGCGACATTCGAAGAAATGGCGAATGCCGCTGTGTTTTTGGCCTCCGACGCTTCGAGTTATGTGACCGGCTCGATCTTATGCGTAGACGGCGGGTACATGGCCTGACGAGTCGATAACGTTACTCACATCGAGCGGGTTGAGACTCGCAAATTTAGGCGCTTGTTTTTGTAATTAGGGGTGTTCGGATGGGGGAAGATTGGGAGGTGAATCACGTCGGTATGACCGTGAGCAACCGCAACGCGGTGCTGCGTCACTATCAGGCGCTCGGCGTTGGAGTCAGTGTTGGTCCACAACCTTTATTACCATATGAAGCGGGTGAAGGATCGCTCATGTATTACCGAACCTTGGAGGGCGATCCAGTTACCAACACCTACACCACGGGCGGCGCACACACATTTAACGATGGAGAGAGCCAGATCGGTGACTGCCAGTTGGAGTGTTATCCCATGAAGCCAGGCCCCGGCATGTTTCTGAGTGAGTATCTACAAAAAAAAGGCCCGGGTATAAATCACATCTGTTTTAACTCGCCGACGGTTGAGGAGGATACAGAGCGCTTTTTGAGTAAGGGCTGCGCCTTAATGTTCAATGCCTTGGTGAATGATAAAACAGTTGAAAATTACCTTGATACACGAGCGTTTGGCGACGTAATGATCTCGCTACGACCACCGCCAACAGAGTGGGAGCGCGCGTGGAAAGCAAATAACCTTGCTCATCCGCTGGTGAATGACTGGACGTTTAGGGGAGTGGGGATTGCGGTTGCAGATCTAGAGCAAACGCTTCGCTATTACGAATCTATTGGGTTCGACCAGCATACGGAAGTCGCTCGTGATCCGCGCACAGCGGCAGAGTTCGCAGCGGTGTCGGTCGGCCCTTTGCGCTTCGAATTCTTTTCCGCGTTGGACCAGGACAGCATTTACGCGGAGTCCTTTGCGTTGCGTGGCGATGGCGTAAATGACATTGCATTTGAAGTCGCGGATCTTGTGGCCGAAACGGCGAAACTGGAAGCAAGGGGTGTGGAGCTACTACGCACGAGTGAAGACGGCCGCAGCGTGTATTTTGACACGCGTGCCGAGGGCAATATTATGGTGCGGCTGGTACAGCGATAGGGTAGTCGGAACCGGTACGCGGCCTTTCAGGGCCAAGCATTAAATGGCGTTGATAGTCGATCGGCACTGGTGAGGACGTTAGCGCAGTGCGCGCCGAAAAGAGTCGGGCGTTTTTTCGCGCTGCACCGGTCTGGCGTTGCGCATCGAATTGGCGAGGGAGGAGCTAATGCGGTTATTGGATGCAAACGAATGGGCGGCGAAGTGTCGAACAGACGGTGAGTTTATGCTCGCGTCGCGGGCGTGGAGTGGGGGTCTGGAACTCGAAATTGGGGCACAACATCTAACCCTTTTTCTTGACGATGGGCGGCCATGTGAAGGCCGTCCGGATGGCAGCGATATGATACGTCTTTCCGGTTCTGAAGCGGTTTGGCAAAAGCTGCTTGCCGCGGTTCCAGAGCGTTTCAACAATGACGTGATGGCTAACCTATTGCAGTATCAAGGTCTTGCGCGCGAGGCCGATCCGATCAGATTCGCCCAGTATTATCCGGCCGTGGCACGAGCCATTGAGTTGTTGCGGCCCAGTTCAGAGCCCAATGGTCGGTCTGGTCGTGCGACCAAGCCAAATGGTGCCGTCGATGCGCCCGTTGGGCGATACATTAATTTAGAGCTTGGAGGCGCGAACTACCGCGTCTATTTTGAAGAAGCGGGGCAGGGTATTCCCATGCTGATGCAGCATACCGCTGGCTGCCATAGCTCACAGTGGCGGCATTTGTTCGAGATGCCGGAAATCACCGATCAATTCCGCTTGATCGCATACGACTTACCCTTCCATGGCAAGTCATTGCCTCCTGAGGATGTTAACTGGTGGGAGCAATCTTATAAACTGAGCGGCGATTTCTTGCGCTCTGTGCCGCTGCAGATTGCCCAAGTTTTGGAGCTGGATCGGCCCGTGTTTATGGGCTGCTCAGTCGGTGGTTTGCTGGCGCTTGACCTTGCTGCTCGACATTCGGATCAATTCAGGTCGGTTATTTCCATCGAAGGAGCGCTGGAGATTCCAGGTTCCTGGAGTGAGAGCAGTGAACTTTGGCACCCTCAGGTCAGCAATGAATACAAGGCGCGATTTATGGACGCGCTTATGTCGCCATTGTCGCCAAAACATTATCGAAAAGAGACGAGTTTTGTCTATTCGGCGGCATGGCCTCCGGTTTTTCAGGGCGATTTGTACTATTACCTCAATGAATATGACCTAACTGAGTCGGCTTCGCATATCGATACGGATAGAACAGCCGTGCATATACTTTCTGGCGAATATGATTGCAGTGCGACCACAGAAATGGGTTATGAGGCACACCAAAATATTGCTGGATCCACGTGGGTGGAAATGCAAGGCGTAGGCCACTTCCCGATGAGCGAAAATCCGGCCGAATTTAGAAAATATCTTTTACCGATATTAGAGCGTATTGCAGCCGAGCAATAACGGGTAGCGGTTTGCGTCTGTTGCGTCGGCCAGGGTGAGGTCGGGGCAACTTATTTTGGGGCCTTGGATTCATACACATCGTAATCGACGGTAGATTCCGATGCCTGAGCCCTAGCATCGCGCAGGGCTTTTTGCACCGCGGAGAAATTGTCCCGAGTGAGCGTGTATTTGCTGATTAAGTAGGCAGGAATGAGCAGCAGCGAATTAACGACAACCGCGTCCGTAATCGCGAGGCGAAAAAGCACGTCTTCGCTGATTTCAGTTTGTCCTTGACCAGCTGGAAAACCGATGAAAAATTCCAACAAAAAGCCTCCGACGATAACGCCGAGGCTACCGACCGCTTTGGTGGAAAAAGCCACGCCTGCGGCGAATACGCCTTCTTGCCGCATACCAGTTGTTAGCTCATAGTCGTCGACTAAATCAGCGATCATTGAGATAAACATGATTGCAGCGAGCGCAAAAAAGAATGCGTTCATGGTCGCAATGGCAGTGATTAGCGGTAGGAACAGCGGGCTTGCATATTCAGGAAATACGCCGCTCAGTCTAGCGATTACGCCGACCATACTCATGATCATCAAGCCGATCAGCGCGATGCCCAATGCGTGATGTTTCTCGAAACGCGCCTGAAAATTCATCACCAGCAGCACAGCGATACATGGCCCCAACCAAGAAAATGCGGCGATCACCCCCATATCTTTCCCGCTCAGGCCCCAGAAGTACGTATTCACGTAGATGTCGAAAAAGCCCAAAACGCCGAGGATGCCGAAGTTGATCAAACTTCCGCTCAGCAGCAGTAAGAAGTTTTTGTTTTTCAACGTCGAGCCAATAGATCTAAGCAGTACAACGAGCCCGAAAGGTTGGTCGTTTTGTGACTGGTAGAAGTATTGGATTTGGTCGCGAGTGAAATGTGTTGTGATAAGACACCAAGAGGTGATGAGAACGCCGAGCAGCGGAGCGAAGAAACGGTAGTTGTCTGGGTTGAGCTGACCTTGCGGAAACGCCTCCGAAGGGCTGAATATGAACGTGAAAATTAAGAAGCCATAGAGCGATCCTAATCCGTAAGCAACGATCTGACGCCAACCAAC
>DEBN01000166.1 GCA_002348825.1 Gammaproteobacteria bacterium UBA2955 | reverse complement strand
CACACACGCGGCAATCGCTTGATTCGACAAAAACGCTTCGGAACCACCGCGCAGTATGCACGCGTTGCCGGCTTTCAGGCACAGCGCAGCTGCATCGACTGTTACATTCGGGCGGGACTCGTAGATCATACCTATAACGCCGAGCGGCACTCGCATTTTGCCTATCTGAATGCCGGTCGGCCTATAACTAAGATCCGTTACTTCACCAATGGGGTCTTTCAAGCCGTCGATTTGCAGCAGGCCTTCGATCATTTGATCAATGCCTTTATCCCCCAGTTCAAGTCTGTCCACCAAGGGCTGGTCTATATCGTTGTCTTGAGCGCCCGCTAAATCCGCAGCGTTGGCATCCCTAATTTTTGCGCGCTCGGTATCGAGCGCCTCGGCAATGGCGACTAGCGCTTTGGATTTTGTGGCAGTGGATGCGACCGCTAACGCCCTTGATGCAGCGCGCGCAGCTATCCCCATCCGCTGCATGACCTTAGTTAGTGATCCACTCATAGGCTAATTATAAAGATAACGTGTAACCTCGCTAGCATCGATTACACCACCCATCCTTAGGGCTTCAATCACGGAATTTACCGACCAAACGACGTAACTCACTTAAGCGTTCTTTCGGCCAAGCCATCTGTAACAGTGTCTGCTTAATTTCGGGCTCGATCGGCAAAAGATCGGCTAACCGATAACTCACTGAACGGGCCTGCTGCAAATCCACCTGGGGATTAAGCTGCTGGATCAGCGGATGCTGCAACAGATCTTTCAGCACTGCGAGCAATGGTTCGTGCTCATCAGACAATTCACCCTCAGACTCTTCCGGCAAAAAATTCACACGGCCTAATAGCAATCCATCTTTTTGTTGAGACACCTCAAGGATGGAAAATTTGCGACGACCTTGAGCAACGATGCCCAGTAAACCGTTGTCAGCCTGATTAAAATCAACGATTTCTGCCTCGGTACCAATTCTGAATAATTCGCGATCCGCCTCCGACGCGTCCGCACCCGCTATCACCTCGCCGCCCTGGCGCAGTAGCACCACGCCAAAATTTGCTTGTTCGCGCATGCACCAACGAATCATATCTACATATCTGGGTTCAAAAATCCGCAGCGGCAAGACACCGCCGGGAAACAAAACCGTTCGTAATGGAAAAATAGGCATACTGATCGTTTCATCAGTACCGGCCTGTAACTTCTGTGCCACCAACTTCTCGCGCTAGGATGAAGCGAAAACTATATCCGCGTTGTTCATCCACTGCCAATGCTATGCTTGGCTTATTCCAAAAGCTGTCTAAAGAAAAGGGATCGAACCCGTATGGATTGGTTGCAAGTCGTCATTTTGAGTCTGATTCAGGGCGTTACCGAGTTTTTGCCGATCTCTAGTTCGGCGCATCTCATTCTTCCTGCTCAGTTGTCTGCTTGGCCCGACCAGGGACTCGCCTTCGACGTTGCTGTGCATTTTGGAACACTGATCGCAGTTGTGGCGTACTTCCGAACGGAAATCGCTGACATGCTGTTAGCAGCCGCCGGTACACCTGCGCAACTGCGCAACCGAGGTTGGCGCGCGGTTGTAAACACAAATGACGGCGATCCAGATATTCGACTCATCCTGCAGTTGATGCTTGCGACTGTTCCAGTGGTGGTGGTTGGGTTTTTCGCAAAAGATATAATCGACAGCACCCTGCGGTCGATTTCGGTTATAGCAACAACTACCTTGGTATTCGGCGCAGCGCTTTGGTACGCAGATTCTCTACCGCAGCGGCAGCGAATTATGACCTTCCCCGCCGCAATATTCATAGGATTGGCTCAGTGCATCGCATTGATACCGGGAACCTCGAGATCAGGTATAACCATTACCGCCGCTTTGCTTATCGGACTAGGTCGGACCCAAAGCGCCCGATTTTCGTTTTTGTTGGCGATCCCCACTATTCTGGGTGCGCAACTGCTGATGATGGTGGATCTTAGCCTTGAACAAATGCTCTCTGATTCCTCAACTATGCTTAGTGCGGCGGCACTGGCCGGTTTAAGTGCCTATGCTTGTATTCACTTCTTCATAGCTCTAGTCGAGCGCACCGGCATGCGTCCCTATGTCTACTATCGAATTGCTTTGGGACTTATTCTGTTCGGGATCGTTGCACTGGCTTAGCGCATAAAGCGTTGCAGTCTTAGAACGGGATGTCGTCTTCGAAATCGTTGTCGTCGGATAAAGTCGGCGCGTTATCCATCGACATGCCAGCTGGTGCTTGCGCAGGAGCAGAATCAAACCCTGAGGGCGGCGGGCTCACTTGACCACCACCCTCCATGCTGCCGCGACTATCCAGCATCTGCATTTCTCTTGCGTTAATTTCCGTGCGGTACTTCTTCTGTCCATCCGCCTCCCAGCTGGAGGTCCGCAACTGGCCCTCGATATAGACCTTGGAGCCTTTGCGTAAATACTCGCCGGCAATCTCTCCCAAGCGCGCAAAACAAACCACATTATGCCATTCGGTCCTTTCTTGCTGTTCTCCGGAAGCACGGTCGCGCCAAGACTCTGAGGTAGCCACGCTGAAGCGCGTCACCGCTGTGCCATTCTGCGCATACCGAGTTTCGGGATCACGACCTAAGTTACCTACTAAAATAACCTTATTGACGCCTCGTGCCATATCGATCTCCGCCTATGCAATAGCTTCAAGTGTAGTCTATAGCATCCAACGGACCTAACCGAAAATCCTTGCACGCGTTCATCACACCGAATCACTCATAGTATTGCCGCGTTTCCACGATCCTATTATGTTGGATCAATTTCAGCAAAGAACAAAAGCGAGTTTACTCGGTTGGACACAATATCGGTCAAGGGTGCACGCACCCACAATCTGCGCAATATAGATCTGGACATTCCGAGGGATAAGCTGGTCATCATTACCGGACTTTCGGGCTCGGGAAAATCCTCGCTGGCGTTCGACACCCTGTACGCTGAGGGCCAGCGGCGTTATGTCGAATCGCTGTCTGCCTATGCTCGTCAATTCCTGTCGATGATGGAAAAACCAGACGTTGACCACATCGAGGGACTATCGCCAGCGATCTCGATAGAGCAAAAGTCTACTTCGCATAACCCGCGCTCAACTGTAGGCACGATTACCGAGATCTACGATTATCTGCGGCTGCTGTACGCACGCGTCGGCGAACCTCGATGTCCTGATCATAATTTACCGCTCGATGCGCAAACAGTTAGCCAAATGGTCGACCAAGTGATGGCGCAGCTGGATGAAAAACGGGTCATGGTGCTCGCGCCGATTATCGACGAACGGAAGGGCGAACACCTGCATGTTTTTCAAGAATTGCGCAGCAATGGATTTGTTCGTGTACGTATCGACGGATTGGTCGTAGATCTCGATGAGACGCCGGCGCTGGACAAAAACAAGAAACATTCCATCGAAGCTGTAATCGATAGAGTGCGGGTCCGCAGTGACATTGCGCAACGTCTCGCAGAAAGCTTTGAGACCGCTTTGGAATTGTCCGACGGCGTTGCGCTGGTGATGGACATGGATGACTCGGGTGCCGACCCCATCGTATTTTCTGCCAAGTTTGCTTGTCCCAGTTGCGGCTACGCAATCGCCGAGTTAGAACCGAGAATGTTTTCCTTTAATAACCCCGCCGGCGCCTGCAGCAGCTGCGACGGGCTTGGCGTGACGCAGTTTTTTGACGAGGCGCTGGTCGTTGCAGATAAAGACCTCACCCTTGCCGAAGGCGCGATACGCGGCTGGGACAGAGGCAATGTTTACTATTTTCACATGCTCAGTTCACTGGCCGCTCATTTCGGTTTCGATATCGAACTCCCGTTCAGGAAACTGAGCAAAAAGCATCGTGATGTAATCCTATTCGGCAGCGGTCGCCAGCAAATCGATTTCAGTTACGCCAACGATCGTGGGGACATTATCCGTCGACGTCATCGCTTTGAGGGGGTACTGCCGAATATGGAACGACGTTTTCGCGAAACAGATTCCAACATGGTGCGCGAAAACTTACAAAAGTACCTGCGGGTCGCCGACTGTCCCGACTGCTTAGGCACACGCCTGCGCGAGGAGTCACGCCACGTATTTATAGGTGGAACGAATCTGCCCAACGTCACGAATGGGTCGGTTGCAGCCACTCTTGATCATTTTTCCACTCTAAAGCTGCGAGGCCAGAAAGCTACGATTGCTGAGAAAATCCTCAAAGAAATACAGGCAAGGTTGCAGTTCTTGGTTGATGTGGGCTTGAATTATTTAACCCTTGATCGCAGCGCCGAGACGCTGTCAGGCGGCGAGGCCCAACGTATCCGGCTGGCCAGCCAAATTGGTGCCGGACTGGTGGGAGTTATGTACATACTCGATGAACCCTCCATCGGTTTGCATCAAAGAGATAACGAGCGGCTGCTCAAAACTCTAGAACACCTGCGGGATCTTGGTAATACGGTGCTGGTCGTCGAACACGACGAGGAGGCCATGCGCAGGGCAGATCATCTCATAGACATTGGACCCGGCGCCGGGGTCCACGGCGGCAAGATTATTGCGCAGGGCTCGTTTACCGAGGTGGCCAAAACCAAGTCGTCTATTACCGGACAATATCTTAGCGGTAAGAAGCAAATCGAAGTGCCAAAAAAGCGCACGCGTTCGAACCCCGACAAGGCACTAATACTGTCTGGTGCCAATGGCAACAATCTGCAAAACGTAACCCTGACGATTCCATGTGGGCTCTTTACCTGCGTCACGGGTGTCTCGGGCTCGGGCAAATCGACTCTGATTAACCACACGCTATATCCATTGGCCGCCACCGAGTTGAATAAAGCCTCCACCCTTAAGCCACGACCGTACGAAAATATCGATGGTTTACAGCACCTGGATAAGGTGGTCGACATTGATCAAAGCCCTATTGGCAGGACACCGCGTTCTAACCCCGCGACTTATACCGGCTTGTTTACGCCGATTCGCGAATTGTTCGCGCAGGTACCGGAGGCGCGTGCACGAGGTTATAAACCAGGGCGCTTTAGCTTTAACGTCAAAGGAGGCCGATGCGAAGCCTGCCAAGGCGATGGGGTCATCAAAGTCGAGATGCATTTCCTGCCGGATATTTATGTGTCCTGCGACACCTGCAACGGCAAGCGCTACAACAGAGAAACTCTCGATATTCGTTATAAAGGCAAAAACATCCACGAAGTACTGAACATGACCGTTGAAGACGCGAGCGATTTTTTTGCCGCCGTACCGATGTTGTCGCGTAAGTTAGAGACATTGGTAGATGTCGGACTTTCTTATATTCGCCTTGGCCAATCTGCCACGACACTCTCGGGCGGCGAGGCCCAGCGCGTAAAACTGTCTAGGGAATTGTCAAAACGCGACACCGGGAAAACCCTGTATATCTTGGACGAACCAACCACCGGACTGCACTTTCATGACATCGCGCAACTACTGGAGGTGCTCCATCGACTGCGTGACCAAGGCAATACCATAGTGGTCATCGAGCACAATTTGGACGTCGTCAAAACAGCAGACTGGATTATCGATCTCGGCCCCGAGGGCGGAACAGGCGGCGGCTCTATCATTGCTACCGGAACACCCGAGCAGGTTGTCAAAATTAAGCGGTCGCATACCGGAA
>DEBN01000038.1:9563-11113 GCA_002348825.1 Gammaproteobacteria bacterium UBA2955 | reverse complement strand
TTTGGTCAGGACCTTGGTGATGCGTTCGGCTACTGTAAATGATCTGGATACGTTAAATTGCAACGCGTGTTGTTCATCCTAGATTAATCATGAGCAAAGCCCCTGATGTCGCCGAAAAGTTGTTGCCCCGGCCCAATCAAGTCACTGTGACTGAGGCGACGGCGGTACATCGTGACGCAACTTATGTCGTTTGGTCTGGTCGTACTGACCCGCGTGTTGAAGCCTATGCGGCGCGTGTACTAGGTGCCTTGCGTTGCGGCCCGATCCGCATCTCTGTCGCCCACATTGATTCAGCCCCTGCGCCCCAATCGGATATGGACGAGCATTATGAGTTGCATGTTGCGGCTGGGCAGATTTTGCTCACAGCGAACAGCACCTGGGGCGCTTTGCACGGCGTTTCGACGCTTCGACAGTTGATGTCTGCTGAGAGTACTTCGGGTGAGGTACACATCGTCGATCATCCCCGGTTCGCTTGGCGCGGCTGCATGCTGGATGTGGCTCGGCACTTTATTCCCCTAACTCAGTTGTTTGAGGTAGTGGATGGTTTACAGCTGCTGAAGATGAATGTGCTGCATCTGCATTTATCCGACGACCAAGGGTTTCGTTTTGGCAGTCTCGCGTTGCCCAGGCTGGCCAGTGCTGATCACTACACCCTCGAGCAACTCCAGACGTTGGTGGTCTACGCCGCCGATCGTGGGGTTCGCATCGTTCCCGAATTAGATGTTCCGGGTCATGTCACCCACTGGTTGTGTGCTTATCCGCAATGGGGCAGTGAACCGGCTAACCCTAGCCAGCGCTTCGGAGTGCATCTGGGTTGTCTGGACCCGACGCGCGATGAGGTTTATGTGGCTTTGGCAAGCTTGTTTGCAGAAGTCGCGCAGGTGTTCCCCGACCGCTATGTGCACGTGGGCGGCGATGAGGTTAACCCAACGTGGTGGCAGCGCTCAGAGTCGATACAGGCGTTTATTGCCGAGCGTAATTTGCACGATGAGCGGGGATTGCAGAATTACTTTTTTCAGCGCGTACAGGGAATTCTTGGGACTTTGGGCAAGCAGGTTATTGGCTGGGACGAAGTCCTGCACGAGCGGATGCCCGACTGCGTGGTGCAGAATTGGCGTGGTGCCACTACCCGTGATCGGGCGCTGGCAGCTTCCCGATCCTGCATTGTCTCCGCTCCGTTTTATTTAGACCTGCACTTCGCCGCAGATATTCATTATCAGTTCGATCCACAGATGCCCCAGCAGGAATGGCTGCGCATGGAGGATGCTCTGGCTGAGGACCGGCGCCTCTGGCATATCGCACCGGCGCTCGGTTGGACCCATCAATGGCGCGAGGGCGCCGTGGATCTGGAGCGCCATCCCAGCGCCGAGGTGCTCGGTGGAGAGGCGTGCTTGTGGTCCGAGTTAGTAGATGCTGCAACGTTGCCGATGCGACTCTGGAGCCGGCTTCCAGCTATTGCAGAACGGTTGTGGTCACCAGCAGACTGTCGTGACCTGACGGATTTTTATCGCAGGTTGGAGCCGTTGCTAGAATTTCCGGAGTTGTCGTGC
>DEBN01000038.1:7937-9141 GCA_002348825.1 Gammaproteobacteria bacterium UBA2955 | reverse complement strand
AAGTGGTACAGCCGTCTATTGGGCGCTCAGGCCATGCAGGCTAGATTGCAAGGTGCCGAAATGCCTCAGGCCAGACCCTACCAGGTGGATACTCCGCTTAATCGGGTGGTGGACTATCTACTGCCTGAAAGTCTCGATGCTAGGAACCAGATGCGCGAACCCGATTTGCAGGCACTGGGGGATACGTGTGATCAGGCCCTGGCACAACCTTGGACAGGTATCGATGATGACTTGGTGAGCGCGCTCCGCGCGACTCGCGAGGCGTTGGCATTAGCTCAGCAGGCTAAGATCGACACCCAAACCAAAGCGCGGGTAGTGTCGATGCTCGAGGACTGCTATCGACCTTACGGTGAATACATGCCCGCGCTGATCCATCATCTAATTGATTGGGTAAGCCAAACGCCGTGAGCTCAAATGCGGTCAAAAGTTTGGCCCAGCAGGCTGCGTCAGCTTGGTGGAGGGAGGCTGCAATTGTGCCGTTGGGCAACGGCCATATTCATCAGACCTTTTTGGTCACCGTAGGCGCAACTGATGAACGGTTTGTGTTGCAGCAGGTCAATCAAAGAGTATTTGCTGAGGTACAGACTATGGCTCTGCAAACCTCCTTACTGCTCGAGCATCTCGCTGCTGATCTCGAGTATGCGCAAGCGTTTACGATTGTTGATGCGGTACCGACGCGGTTGGGGACTATGGTTCACGCATTGGACGATCAAATCTGGCGGGCTTGGCGGTACGTAGAGCAAAGCCGCGTCCTAGACCCGTTTACTAACCAGCTGCAAATAGAATCCGCGGCCAATGCGTTTGGCGCATTCCAGCGCAGCCTGGCCGACTTTAAGCCTCGCTCATGGCAGCCGCCCATTCCTGGATTCTTGGAGTTGAGCGGCTATCTCCACACTTATTTCCAGAGCGTTGGAGATGCCGCGAGGGACGCGGTTCCTGCAGAGTTGGCTACAACTGTTGAGGCAAATCTAGGGTTGGTCTCGGCGCTGGGCCCAGAGCGCGTGTTTATTCACGGCGACTGCAAGATTAATAATGTGTTGTTTGCCCATGACCGAGATCAGGCGAAAGCGGTTATAGATTTGGACACAGTGGGTCTTGGCCATTGGGCCTGGGACTTTGGCGATCTCGTGCGTTCGGTGGCGTTCAGTAATGGCGCTATAGAACTCGACCAGTTTGGTGCCTGCGTGGACGGTTTCAGTCGCGG
>DEBN01000038.1:0-7595 GCA_002348825.1 Gammaproteobacteria bacterium UBA2955 | reverse complement strand
CGCGGGCGCTATGCTGATGCTGTTGAAACAGCAAGGCAAATGAGTATCGCGCCCGCTTACATCGCTTTTACTCTTGGGGTGCGGTTCATCACCGACCATTTGTGTGGTGATGAGTACTTTAAAGTCTCTGCACGCGGCGAGAATATGCACCGTGCCCGCGAGCAATTGCAGTTATTGAAGCAGTTTAATGCGCAGCGGATGCGGCTCTTTGAATGCGCGCTGTCGCGGTTAGGTGTGCCCCCGCAGTCAAGCGATTTGCGCTAATACCAGTTTTACGATCAACGCCATAACAATCACAAAGACGACGGTAAAGCCGATCCCCATCAGTATGAAATGGCTCGCCTTGCCGCGACTGAAGTCCCGCTCTCGATTGCGTTCGGACTGCACCCCGAGTGCTGCAGAAAGAGTGCTGCCAAGCATTTGTAGAAAAGTCAGCGGCGGCAGGTTTTCGCCATCTTGCTGGTTATCCGGATTTGTAGGTTTTTCAGATTGGCTCATGCTGTTGCGCTAATCGGTGCTTTGTCGTGGTTGGATTATGAGTCGGCCCAGTGTCATGCTTAGGGCATGAAGTTACATCCTTTAAATCGAGAATTTTCTTGGCGACGACCACCTGGGCCTATGCGCTATCTAACCGAAGAACAGGCTGATGCCTACTCTGAACGCGGAGGCTTCGTCTTACCAGATGTTTTCTCTGCTGCAGAGGTCTCTAACCTGCTGGCCGAATTAGACCCACTGGAAGCCCAAAGTAATGCCGACCTGCAAGACATGGATCCGAATCAGCCGACAATAGCGCGGCCCGACGAAATTGTGTTTCGGGCGCATGCGGTACTGGTTTCCGAGCAGGCGCGACGCTTCGCGGAGCATCCTGCAATGCAGGACCTGGTTCGCGACCTTATTGGCCCGAAAGTTCGGTTGTACTGGGACCAACTGGTGTACAAGCGGCCGGGCACTGAGGAAGACTTTCCCTGGCATCAGGACAACGGCTATAACTTCGTGCAACCGCAACAGTATTTAACCTGTTGGATTGCCCTTACTGACGCAACAGTGGAAAACGGTTGCCCATGGATCGCGCCAGGTCAGCATGTCAACGGCACATTGCACCACGATTGGACATCTGTGGGTTTTCAATGTCTGGCTGAGCACCCCAAAGACGCGCTGCCACTGGAGGTTAAGGCAGGCTCAGTGGCTGTCTTTTCGAGCCTTACGCCCCATCGTACAGGACCGAATCTTACCCAAGATATCCGAAAGACTTATATCCTCCAATACGCGCCGGATGAAGCGATGATCCATCCACGATACGGCGCTGCTCACGCGGCGAACGATCCACAGCGGCAATTCCTAATTACTTAGATGGTCAAAGCCCTGTGGTTCGGATTCTTGTGGATGGGTCTATTGGGCTGCGCATCAGCTACTCGTGCTCCTATATTGCTGGCGGCTGAAGGCCCCATTTATCCCGAATATGCTCGGGTTCAGCAGATTGAGGGGTTCGTTACGCTCGCATACGACCTTACGCTCAGCGGCAACGTCGTCAATGTGCGTGTGATCAAGGCTGTGCCGGCAGGTGTGTTTGACGATGCGGCAGTAAATGCGGTGCGCGCTTGGCGATTTCTGCCGATGCAGCACAAGGGTCAGCCGACAGCGGCATTGCAGCAAACCAGTACGCTGACCTTTAAGTTGTCCGAAGACCAGCGGAACTTCGTCAGCCCTATGCAGAACGACAGGGCAAACTGACCGCGGTGGGTGCGGGCTGCTGCTGGTTAAGCGGCGCGGCTGCCCATTAACAGAGTAGCTCGTTTCTCAGATGAGTTTCACTGCGTAACGGCCAGTAAAACTCCCAGCAGTCGAACCGTTTTTGAGGGCCACCTCACAGGAGAGCTGGAATTGGTGCTTGCCCTCTACCTTAAGTGACTGCATTGCCTCATCTTGGCTGTGAAAAGAGCACCGTACAGTAATATCTTCTGCAACGGGTCTGGCGTAATCGATCTCACCGTGGGCGATAACAATGGACGCGTCGAGCGCCTGTAAGCGTAGTTGTAGGTGCATCATGCCCCAACCGGTCAAGGCCTGAACAGCGTACAAACTGCCAGCGAATGCGGTGCCGTGCACGTTTACGTTTGGTTCCAAGCTGGCCCGACAAGTGAGGGTGTTGTCGACGAAGTCGACGATGCGCATATCCATGGCTTTCGAAAGCGGAATTTTCTCGTACCAGATGGTTTGCAAATTTGTGCAAAGGTCATTGAGTTCGGTCATAGTGTCGGCTCGCAAGCGTTGAGGGGATGTAGCACCTTGATCAGTGTGAATATGGTTGCAGCAGATGTCTATGAAGTGGTGGTTGGCCAGCGTGTGGGCAGTCGACTGCAGCAGGGCGAGCTTGCCATTACCGAAGAGACTGTGCATCGCGTGCATATGTCCCAAGCGTATTACCGTAGATTGTGTGGTGCGACCACGACCCACGAATGGGTACTGTTAAATGCTTTTCAGTTTCTGCTAGAGCGCGAACCCAACACCGCAATACTCGGCGCGTTTGATCTGCCCGACATCGCGAACTATTTCCCCGAGTTCGAAGCCGAGATGCAACAGCGGTTGGGCTATCGGGCGCGTTGAGGGCCCTTGTCGCGGCTAGCGAACGACCGCAGCCAGCAGCATATGTTCCTAACGGGCTTAGAGGAGCGCAGGATCTAATGATAAGCTCTTCGCCCACTTTTGGAGCGCGACAATGAAATTCCTTAGTTATGTGATTGTGCTGGCGACAACATTGTCTTCTCTAACCACGGCGGCTGCCGCGACTGATGTGACCCTCGAGCAGGAGGTCGATGCAGTGATCGAGGACGTCATCCGTTGGCGACGAGATTTTCATCAGCACGCTGAACTGTCCAATCGTGAGTTTCGCACTGCAAAGGTTATTGCCAAGCACTTACGAAAATTAGGTTTAGAAGTGACGACCGGGGTCGCCAAGACCGGTGTAGTGGGTCTACTTAAAGGCGGTGCGCCGGGTCCGGTGTTGGCGCTGCGGGCTGATATGGATGGGTTGCCGGTTGTCGAAAGAACCGGCTTACCCTATGCGTCAAAGCAGCGCAGCGAGTACGAAGGTCGAGAGGTCGGCGTCATGCATGCGTGCGGACATGATAACCACATGGCTATTCTGATGGGTGCCGCAGAGATTCTTGCGGGGATGCGTGAGGAGCTTCCGGGGGCGGTGAAATTTATTTTTCAGCCGGCTGAGGAAGGCGCTCCCAAGGGTGAAGAGGGTGGCGCTAAGCTTATGGTTGCCGAGGGTGTTCTAAAAAACCCAGACGTCGATGCGGTCATTGGTTTGCACATCTCCCAAGGTGGTGAAGTAGGTACCGCCAGCTATCGGTCACTTGGTTTTATGGCCAGCGCTCAGCGCTTTGATATTAAGATTCAAGGTAAGCAGACCCACGGCGCGCGGCCTTGGGCAGGTGTCGATCCGATTGTAGTGGGTGCACAAATCGTTAATGCGCTGCAAACCATTGTGAGCCGGCAGATCGACATTACCCAGCATCCCGCAGTGGTTACGGTGGGTTCGTTTGCTGCAGGTGTGCGTAACAACATCGTGCCTGAAACCGCGACGCTTACTGGCACCATTCGTACCTTCGATGCTGCTGTGCGTCGTTCGATTCACGAAAAAATACGGTCGATCGCGCAGCAAACCGCAACCGCTATGGGTGCAGTGGCTACGGTTGAAATTGATCCGGGTGTGCCTGTTACGTTTAACGATGCTGCGCTGACCAAACAAATGGTGCCCACATTGGAACGGGTCTATGGCGAAGGTGCGGTTTTTGAATCGCCGCGCGTTACCGGTGCTGAGGATTTCTCTTTTTACCAAGAGCAGGTGCCTGGATTCTTTTTCTTTATCGGCGCGCGGCCACCGGAACTGAGTGCTGCCGAGGCGATTCCCAATCACTCGCCGTTCTTTTATGTCGACGAAAATGCGCTAGCGCCTGCGGTTCGGGCGATGACCCAGCTGGCGATCGACTATCTCAATGCCGGGGCGCGCTAGAGACCCCAACATTCCCCGTCATTGGCGAATAGCACACTGCCACTGTAGGATTTTTCGATAGCCGCGCGGCTGAGACTTTCGCGGCCGCGCGTGCGATTGGTGCGGTGAGCCAGAATAAGCATCCGGGCCTCGGCGGCTGCGGCTACTTTGCCCAATTCCGAGGGTAGTGCGAATGCATCGCGCAAGGTGCCGCGGCTGACCTCAGCGATTGAGTGACTGGCTACCAGCGCGTCGGCACCGGCAGCGAAGCTGCCAATAATGTTTTTGTCGTTATTAAAGTCGCCGGCGAAGACGATGACACGGCCACCGATTTCCACCCGCCAAGCAATGGTCGCAATCTCGCCATGCTGAACTGGCACCGCCAGCAAGCGTA
The DNA here is from genome assembly GCA_002348825.1 of Gammaproteobacteria bacterium UBA2955. Classification (GTDB taxonomy): domain Bacteria; phylum Pseudomonadota; class Gammaproteobacteria; order Pseudomonadales; family Azotimanducaceae; genus UBA4421. The sequence continues at coordinate 3,201 of DEBN01000038.1, read as the reverse complement.
CGTTCGGGCTCCGGTAACGGGCCCACTTCCGCGAGCCGGCTGCAGGGACATTGGTTGTTTTTAGGCGGAAACTCCCGTTGCGAGACGGCGGCAATAATCCCGCTAGTTGTGGGAAGACACCTTCGTTACCGATCATGCGTTTTACAAACGTCTTGGTGTCAATGAACCGGGTGCTGCCGTTGTCGGGCCCGAGTACCGTCAACGTTTGAGTTCGACCCTCCGCTATGGCGCCGGATAGGTAAGCCGGGAGATCGACGCTGTTGTCGGGATGAAGCTGGCTCAGCACGATCGCTTCTATGTCGTTAATGTCCGCACCCGAGCGGTCAAAACCTACCGAGGAGCCCGATCCAGTGTCGATGATCAAGCGCGCAACGTTGTCTTGCCATACCAGAAAACTGGGTGGGCCTTGCCCGTCGGAAAGCTCGCCGCTGCCGGCGCCGAGAATTTCGATCCAAATACCCTCGGTACCGCAATGGGCGCTGTCGGCGAAGGCTGGAGCCGCCGGAAGAAGGCTGCATAGAAGCATCAGTTGCTTGAATTTCATAAAGTGACTCAGGTCGTTTGAAGTTTGTCGATCTCGTCAAGCAAGGCCCTAGCGGACGCTTCATCGGGCATGCGCCAGTCTCCGCGGGGCGACAGACTGACACTGCCGACCTTGGGTCCCGGCGGCAGGGTGGATCGCTTAAACTGTTGGCCGACAAATCGCCGGAAAAACTGTGCTAACCAATGGGCGATTTCAGATTCGCTATAGACGCCTGTAAAACTGCGTCGGGCCAGATCGAAAATCTTTTTTGGACGGCTGCCATGGCGCAGAAAGTGAAATAGAAAATAGTCGTGTAATTCGTATGGGCCAACCAAAGATTCTGTCAGCTGACTAATTTCTTCGCCCTCGGGCGGAATCAGTTCGGGACTGATGGGTGTATCCAAGACGCGTGCTAAAACAGCTGCTAATTGCGGCCGGTTCAAGGCTCGATGCTGGCTGTACCAGCGCACCAGATAGGCGATCAAGGTTTTTGGCACACTGGCATTGACGTTGTAGTTGGCCATGTGGTCGGCGTTGAACGTGCACCAGCCTAACGCCAGCTCGCTTAGATCGCCGGTGCCAACGACTATTCCGTCCACCTTATTAGCGTAGTTAAATAATATCTGGGTGCGTTCGCGCGCTTGGGCATTTTCGAATACAACATCGAATTCTCCCCCATGATCCAGATCGTTCAGATGCTGTTCGACCGCGGCAGCGATAGGAATTTCCACGAATTGAGCCTCGACAGTTTGTGCAAGCTCTCGCGCATTGCTGTGGGTGCCGGCACTGGTGCCGGGCCCAGGCATAGTGATGGCGTGTAGACGCTGGGCGTCAAGCTCGAGTTTGTGCAAGGTATCGATGGCGACAAGAAAAGCCAGGGTTGAGTCGAGACCGCCGGACAGACCGATGACGAGGTTTTTGCTGCGCGCAGCTTGAAAACGGCGTGCGAGGCCGGTGGCTTGAATCTGCATGATCTCCGCAGCTCGGGCCTCCAGTTCATGTTCGTCTGCAGGCACAAAAGGCTGGCGTGGGTGCTCGCGCTTCAGATCGGGCAAGCTCGGCGGTGATAGAGCGCTTGCCACGATGCGATAGGGGCTGGGTCGTTGTGCTTGGGCAAAAGTCGTGTTCTGGCTGCGGTCGTGTTGCAACCATTGCACATCAAGCTCTGTGACCAGCGTACCGTCCTGCAAGCTAAATCGTTCGCTGTCCGCGATCAGTTGGCCGGCCTCTGCGATCATCCGATGACCACCAAACACGACGTCTTTAGTGGATTCGTTTGGTCCCGCGCTTGCGTAGACATAGCCGCACAGACTCTTGGCACTTGTCATGCGTACCAAGTCACGCCGATAGTCGGCTTTGCTTATTAGCTCGTTGCTGGCAGAGAGATTTAAGATCACCTGAGCACCGGCTAATGCCGCAAGACTGCCGGGATTAATTGGCGCCCATAGGTCCTCACAGATCTCCACACCAATTAACTGACCGCCCACGTCGAATAATTGATCGCAGCGTATCTGAAAGCTGCCAAGGTCATCGGTGACCTCGGTTTCGTTTATGTCATGGCCTGATACAAACCACCGCTGGTCGTAAAACTCGCCGTAATTGGGCTGTACAGATTTTGGCACCATACCTAGCACTCTGCCGCCGCCGATGACTGCCGCGCAGTTCAGCAGACGACCATCGGTTAGACGCCAAGGTATCCCGACTGCGCAAAGGGGCAGTTGCGAGTGCTCGGTCAGCATCGCGAGTGCCTGGCGGCAGTCGTTGAGCAGCTTCTCTGTAAAGAGCAGGTCCTCTGCGGAATAGCCGCTTAGGCATAGTTCGGGAAAAACGGCGACGGAAACGCGCTGTGCCGCCAAATCTTTAAGTTGCGCCATTATTGCAGCGGCATTTGCCATCGGATCAGCGATACTGACCTTCGGAGTGTTCGCCGCGACGCGCAAAAAACCGTGGTCGCTGAAGTTTGGAGAGTGCATGGCGCGATTCTAGAGAGATTAGACGCAGATAAAAACGTTAACCCACGCAAATTTAATTTTGTGTCGGTCGAGCGGGATTTCGTTGAGCGGAGTCAGGCCCTTGCCGCCTGCGCGGACGCGCGATCTGCGATGCAATTGGGACAAGGTCTAGGGGCTTCGCGCACGCATAGTCAAAGCTCTCGAGGCTCTGCTATATTCTGCCGTTCGCTCGATGGACTTGCGCAATGCAAATTCAGCAAAAACTACAGTGGGGAAGGCGATTATGGATTTTGAATTTTCAGACGAACAAGAGCTGCTGCGCGAGCAGGCGCGCGGATTTCTGGCGGACAACTGCCCGCCTAGCGTGGTCCGAAAAGTATTGGACGGCGATGCTGAATACGATGCCGATTTGTGGCTAAAAGTCGCGGAGATGGGCTGGACGGCCACGGTGATTCCCGAAGAATACGGCGGCTTGGGGTTGTCTTACCTTGAATTAGTGGTGATCGCCGAAGAATTGGGTCGTGCGGCGGCGCCTGTCCCCTTTAGCTCTTCCGTTTATTTGGCTACGGAAGCGTTACTCATGGCAGGCAGTCAGCAACAGAAAGAAAAGTGGTTGCCGATGTTGGCCAGCGGAGAAGCTATTGGCACCTTTGCTTTGGCAGAAGGCAATGGTCGGCCCGCGGTCACGAGTCTCAAAACCACGGTGGCTGGTGGTGCTTTGAGTGG
>DEBN01000090.1:2098-11571 GCA_002348825.1 Gammaproteobacteria bacterium UBA2955 | reverse complement strand
GGTTAGGCCTCGACGTTCATGACGTTGGAGATTATCGATTTGGGAATGACTGGCGACCCTTACAACCGGGCATGGTGCTTACCGTAGAGCCTGGACTGTATATCGCCGCCGACACGTCTATCTACGGCAATACTCAGCACAGTAAAGCCGCGCAATCGATGTTTGAAGAATCGAAAGGCACAGGCATTCGCATAGAAGATGATGTGTTGATTACTGATACAGGTTGCGAGGTGTTGAGCCACGGCGTTCCGAAAACCGCAGACGCGATTGAAAATCTGATGAGGGCGTCATGAGAGGCCGTCAACATGTTGTTATAGCAGGTGGCGGTCCTGTAGGCGCGGTAGCCGCTTTAACACTCCAGCAACGCGGTTTCGCTGTGACGATTATCGATCGCAGCAAGCCTACCCCAGGGCCGCAGGGCCTTGGTATGGACATTCGCAATGTTGCGCTTTCGCCCGGGTCGCGTGAGCTGATCGAAAGTGTCGCTGTCTGGCCCCAGCAAGCGGGTGTGTTCAAGTCCATGCATGTATGGGAACAGTGGGGCGTGAATGCGCTGCACTTCGACGCGACTGAACTGGGTACTGATTGTCTGGGGTGGATCTGCGAGGCTGCACCTTTGTTGCATGCTTTGTGGCAGCAACTTGAGACCAATCCAGACGTCCGGGTGGTGCTGGGGGATGTCGAATCCGTAGAATCGCACGCAAGCGGGGTGACGCTGCGGGTTGCAGATGAAGCAGTGCAGGCAGACTTTGTGGTTGCAGCGGATGGGGCGCGCTCTGCAGTGCGTAATTTATTAGCGGTGCCCACCCGGGTCTGGCCGACCGGGCAGAGTGCGCTTACTACGGTTGTCGAAACGGAGCGCGGTCACCAACATACAGCCTGGCAGCGTTTTCTGGTTGATGGACCACTGGCGCTGTTACCCAGCAAACACGAACACTATTGTTCGGTGGTTTGGTCGCAATCGGCGGAATCTTTAGCGACCAATCTTGCGGTTTCAGATGCTGAATTTTGCCGGCGCCTGTGCTGTGCGTCTGAGGATCGGTTAGGCGGGGTCGCGCAGGTGGCGCGCCGACTGAGTTTTCCGTTGCAGCAACAGCTGGCACGTAGCGCGCAACCTCGGCCGAGAATATTGCTTATTGGCGACGCCCTAAGAGTTGTGCATCCGTTGGCGGGTTTGGGGGTTAATCTCGGGCTGGAAGATGTGCGCGCGCTACTGGATTGCGTAGATGAAACAAATGCCGACTTAGTACCAGAATGTTTCACGAAATTTGCGCGCCAACGTTTGTTAAAATCTCAGATCATGCTGCGTATCCTGGCGGGGTTAAAGACGCTTTACGGACAACCGAGTCCATTGATCAGTTGGCTGCGTAATGTCGGCGTTGGTGCGGTAGATCAGTCCGATTGGCTGAAACGACAAATTATGTTTGAGGCTTTAGGGGCGCGGCACGGTAGAGTGCGGAAAAACGAAATCCAGGGTCGAACTTAAATCACGGCAGCCTGCGGTGACAGCTTCGGAGTTACCATTGACAGAACAACACGCACCGGCAAAAACACCCCTGTATCAGGAACACATTGCGTGCGGCGGTAAGATGGTAGATTTTGCCGGCTGGATGATGCCGGTCAATTACGGTTCACAAATCGCTGAACATACTGCTGTGCGTAGCGATGCGGGCATGTTCGATGTCTCGCATATGACCATAATCGATGTGCATGGCGACCAAGCGGAAGCGTTTTTGCAGCGCCTAATAGCTAACGACGTGGCGCGGCTGAATATCAATCAGGCGCTTTATGGTGCCCTACTTAACGAACGAGCAGGGGTATTGGACGACCTCATCGTGTACCGCCTAGCTTGGGGTTTTCGCTGTGTCGTTAACGCCTCAACCCGCGACAAGGTGTTGGCGTGGATGCAACAGCACACGCGCGCGGATGCCCATTTTGAGCATAAGCCTCAAATCATGATTGCCGTACAGGGCCCCAACGCCGTGCAGCGACTGCTGCAGGTCGAAGCTGTGTCCGGTTTGGCCGAGCTGACGCCGTTTTATGCTATGCAGCATGGCGATTGGCTGATTGGCCGCACCGGGTATACCGGTGAAGACGGCGTTGAAATTATGTTACCCGAAGCCCAGGGCGTTGAATTATGGCGCAAGCTCCGCGAGGTCGGCGTGGCGCCAGCGGGCTTAGGTGCAAGAGATACGCTTAGGCTCGAAGGCGGGTTGAACTTGTACGGCCAAGATTTAGACGAAGCAACATCACCGTTGGCGAGTAACATCGGTTGGACCATTGCTTGGGAGCCGCAGGAGCGAGATTTTATCGGACGCCAGGCACTGACCGAGCTTCGCGAGACCAATACGCAAAAGCTAACAGGATTGATAATGCGCGATAAAGGTATTCTTCGGCATGGACAAGCAGTGCATACCAATGCGGGAGCCGGGGTGATTACCAGTGGGACATATTCGCCAACCTTGGCGTACAGTATCGCACTGGCGCGAGTGCCGAAGCAGGCAACGGGTGAGTGCGAGGTCGACATCCGCGGCACGCGCAAAAAAGCGGTATTGTGCAAGCCGCCTTTTGTTCGCAATGGCACGGCTATGCACCCGTGAATACAGTGTGTGCGGTGTCGATAGTGTTAATTCAAAGTTAGAGACAGAGCGATGAGCCAAATACCCAGCGATTTGAAATATGCAGCCACCCACGAGTGGGCGCGGTTGGAGGAAGATGGCACAGTGACTGTGGGCATTAGCGATCATGCGCAGGACGCATTGGGTGACGTGGTGTACGTAGAATTGCCCGAACTGGAGCAGGTGATTGCGGCTGGGGATGAAGCTGGCGTAGTGGAATCGGTAAAGGCGGCATCAGACGTTTACGCACCCATCAGCGGCACGGTGTGCGCGGTCAACGAAATATTGGAAGATGCGCCGGAAACGGTTAACTCAGATGCCTATGCGGACGGTTGGTTTTTTAAGATGCGGCCGGTGGATGTACGCGAGCTTCAGGAGCTGTTAGACGCGGAGGCTTATGCTGAGGTTTGTGAGGCCGAGGAGCACTAGCTGTCGTGCGCGCTGAGTTGTTCGATTAGCATCGTTGCCGACGATGCTCTATTTCTAGGAGAAAACATGCCCTTTATCCCTCATACCGAAGCTGACGTTGCAGAAATGCTCGCTGAGATCGGTGTCGCTGATATCGATGCGCTGTTCGACGAAATTCCAGCAGATCTGGTCAGCGACCAGCTGAGTGCGGTGCCGGAAGGAAGAAGCGAGTTGGAGATGCTGCAGTTTATGGCGGCACGGGCGGAGCAGGATCAGGGCTACACCTGCTTTTTGGGGGCGGGAAGTTACGATCATCATATTCCAGCCGCTGTCTGGGACCTCACCGCCCGAGGTGAATTTATGACGGCCTACACGCCCTATCAAGCGGAAGCCAGTCAGGGCACTCTGCAGCTGATCTACGAATATCAGTCGATGATGACAGCATTGACAGCCATGGACGTATCTAACGCCTCGGTCTACGACGGAGCCAGTGGCTTGGCCGAAGCCGTGTTAATGGCGGTGCGTGCGAATAAAAAAAATAAGTCGGGGCGGGTTCTGGTTGCGCAAACCGTGCATCCAAATTACACCCGAACCACCCGCAATATCGTTCACAACCAAAACGTCGATCTGGAAGTGCTGCCCGTCGGCAGCGATGGCGTTATCGCCAGTGATGGGCTGGAAGCGGGTGAAGTGCCACCGGTCGCGGTGGTGATCCAACAGCCGAATTTTTTTGGTCTCATCGAAGAAGTCGATGCCGTGACCGATTGGGCGCACGCCCAGGGCGCGTTGGTGATTGCAGTGGTGAACCCAATGACGTTAGCGGTGCTGAAGCCCCCGGGACACTGGGGTGAACAAGGCGCTGATATTGTCTGTGGGGACGGCCAGCCCTTTGGCGTGCCGATGGCGTCGGGCGGCCCTTCGTTTGGATTTATATGCAGTCGCGGTGCATTGATGCGTCAGTTGCCCGGGCGAGTGATTGGTCGCACTCAGGATCTCGAGGGTCGAGTGGGTTACACCCTGACGCTGCAAGCTCGGGAGCAGCATATACGGCGCGGCAAGGCGACCTCAAACATCTGTACCAACCAGGGCCTACTAGTGACCGCGGGCACGATCTATATGAGTTTGATGGGGTACCAGGGGATTCGTGAGACCGCCGTGGCGAGCCATCAAAAAGCGATGCAGTTGCGCGATGCACTGCTGCAATGCCCAGGAGTTCAGACACTGTTCCCAGGGCCGAGCTTCCATGAATTCGCGCTGGAACTGCCGGTGCCGGCGAAGACAGTCATTGATGCCATGATCAAAGAGGGCATTCTCGCTGGATTAGATCTGGCTGATTTTCCGCTTACCGGTCTTGAAGGAACCAAAAATGGCCTGTTAGTGGCAGTGACGGAAAAGCGCACTGAGGCAGAACTGCAACATTACATCCAAGCGTTCACTCGCGCCTTGGCACCAGCATAGAGGCTTAGCTAATGAATCAGATGAGACCGTTGAATCAGTTGAACCCAAAGGATCAGGGTCAGCAAGGTCGAACCATTTTCGAGGTGGGCGGTGCTGCTCGTCGCGCCGCAGCTCAGCGTGTGGATGGCGCCGATGCGCAATCTCTGAGCGATCTACCGCAGCACCTGCTGCGCGCGGAACCGCCGCAATTACCGGAAGTGTCCGAGTTACAGGCGGTTCGGCATTACACTAATTTGTCGCGTAAAAATTTTTCCATCGACACACAGTTCTATCCGTTGGGCTCATGCACGATGAAATACAACCCGCGCGGCGCACACAAAGCGGCCAGCCTGCCCGGTTTTTTGGGCCGGCATCCGTTGGCTCCCGAATCAGTGAGCCAAGGCCACTTGGCGTGTCTATACGACTTGCAGGAGATTTTGCGCGATGTGACGGGCATGCAGGGCGTGTCACTTGCGCCCATGGCTGGCGCACAAGGTGAGTTTGCCGGGGTGGCAATGATTCGCGCTTATCATCAAGCGCGGGGCGATGATGCGCGTACCGAGATCATTGTGCCTAACGCGGCGCACGGCACCAATCCGGCCACTGCAGTGATGTGTGGATACAAGGTGACCGAAGTTCCGGTTAACGCAGACGGCGATGTGGATTTAGCGGCGCTGAAGGCCTGTGTTGGCCCCCAGACTGCCGGGCTGATGATGACCAACCCATCCACCTGCGGTGTGTTTGAGCGGCAGATTAAAGAGATTGCCGCCGCCGTCCACGAAGCTGGAGGGCTGCTGTATTACGACGGTGCAAACCTAAATGCGATTTTGGGCAAGGTTAAACCTGGGGACATGGGGTTCGATGTGCTGCATATGAATCTCCACAAAACCTTTGCTACCCCTCACGGCGGTGGTGGACCAGGCGCGGGGCCGGTAGGCGTGAGCGAGCGGTTGTTGCCGCACCTGCCATTGCCCGTAGTCGCTAAAGACACGCGTGCGGATGGGACCTATTATCGATGGCTTGGATCGAAAGACCTGCCCGGCAGCATCGGTACGCTGTCTGCATTTGCCGGCAACGCGGGTATTCTCATCCGAGCATTAGCCTATGCCCTACTGTTGGGCCGCCAGGGTATGCACAGGGTGGGGCAATACGCGACCTTAAACGCCAATTACATGGCAGCACGATTTGCCAAAGCCGGGTTCCAACTAGCGTACCCAGAGCGGCGCGCGACGCACGAATTCATTTTAACGTTCCAGAAAGAAGCGAAAGAGTTAGGCGTCAGCGCCATGGACCTCGCCAAGCGGTTACTCGATTACGGTGTGCATTCGCCAACGACTTATTTTCCGTTGTTGGTCCCCGAATGTTTTTTGATAGAGCCCACCGAGACCGAAACCAAGGCTGAATTAGATGGGTTCATTGATGCACTTATCGGCGTGCGTGACGAAGCCATTCGCGATGCCGAGTTTGTACAGCAAGCGCCTTATACGACGACGGTGAGGCGTTTAGATGACGTCAAGGCCGCACGGGATCTGGACTTAGCCTGGGGCGACGCGGCGGCTGCGGCCAAACGTTAAACCGCCGCGAGGGGTGGCGGCTAATTAAGGTAGTCTTGCAAGGCGTCTAATTCAGTAAGCGCTGGGGCGCACTCCGAACCATCAAAAACAAACGCGCTGACCGTGGTCTGTGCTGCCGCGCTAACCAAGCGGGGTAAGAAACTCGGTAGCGGCCCGGCACTGGTGTAGGGGATGGCAAAAACGCTACGCCAAGGCGCAAAAGTACTTGCCAGCGCCGCGGTCCAAACCGCCATCTCTGCCTCGGGTCCGCGTAAAACTACGGCTTGGGGCACCAGCAACGCGTCCTCTAAAGCGCTCAGTAAGCCACAATGTCCTGTGGGCAGATGTTCCATCACTGCGCGCGCCCAACGTAACGTATTTGCGGCAGCGTCCATATAGCGCTGCTCGCCGAACAATAGACCCAGCCGGTGCAGTGTAAGTGCGAGGGTTGCGTTGCCGGGCGGCAGCGCTTCATCCAAGGTGGGTTTGGGTTGGTAAATCAGTGGTTCGATGTCGTTTGGGGCAAAGCAGAAGCCGCCGTTGTCGTTGTCGTAAAATTTGGTCAGAGCCGCATCTGCAAGTTCGCGGGTAAAGCTCGCGACATCATCGCTCCAGCGGCATTGCAGTAGACTTTCGAGACCAATGAGCACATTTGCGTAGTCATCGATGCAGGCCGCATGGCCTGGACCAGTGGCGTGCCAGGTATTGTGCAGTTGTTCGTTATCCCAACAATATTGGCGGACGAAATCTGCACAGTTGCTGGCTAGCGTCACCCAATCGGGACGTTGGGCGAGGCGGCCAGCGTCGGCCAGACCTTTAATCGCCAGACCGTTCCAAGCGGTGATGACTTTTTGGTCGATAACCGGCGGTGTCTCAGACTGCGAACGGGCGGCCACCATTTTCGTCTTTGCCGAGGCCAGCAACTCATCTGCCTCATTCGCCGCAAGCGCGAGCCGCTCCACTACGGAGCGATAGGAGTCGTGCCGATGCAGATTCCAGTAATTGTCGACATTAGCAAGCTTGTCCAAACCAAACAGCGTCTCCACGAGCAGGTACTCTGGGTCGCTGAGAAGTTTTTTCAGTTGTTCCCGGCGCCAAAGATAATACTGGCCATTTTGCCCCCGGCTTTCGCCGTCTTCGCCGGCCATAAACGCACCCTCGGCGGTCAGCAACGTCTGCTGCATCCAATCGACGATGCCGTTTAGCGTGTTGTTGAATAGATCGTCTTGGCCAAGCGTCAAAGCGGCAGCAAATATCGGCAGCATCTGGGCATTGTCGTACAGCTTCTTCTCAAAAGTCGGCACCATCCACTGCGCGTCGTGGGCGTAGCTGAATAAACCGCCGCCGATGTGGTCGTGAATACCGCCGCGCGCTATTTTGGTCAGCGTGGTCATAACGGCGTCTAAGGACTCTCGGTCATTGTCGCCGCTGCGCCGGCTGTAGGCCCAGTGCCTTAGCAGCCTTAGCACGCGCGCTGGCATTGGAAATTTGACGCTTTTGCCAAAACCACCATGGGCTGGGTCGTGTTGTTGCAACAGTTGGTTCCGACCGTGCTCAAGCAGCGCAAAATCTTCGACGCCCGGGTCCAGCACCGGCGGAGTCAGCTGTTCTAGAGCTTGGCTGAGCTTTTGCGCCTGTTCGTCCAACTCTTCGCGTTTGCTGTTAAACGTCTCGAGAATTCGCAGCAACAAATCGGCGAATCCTGGCGTTTGATGTTGCGCTTGCTGCGGAAAATACGTACCGCCAAAGAACGGTAACTGGCTGTCGGGTTCCAAAAAAACGGTTAACGGCCAACCGCCACTTTTCGGCGCGATCAGTTGCAAGGCGCTTTGATAGACTTTGTCCAGATCCGGTCGTTCGTCTCGATCCACCTTAATATTGATGAAATGCTCATTCATAACCGCTGCGGTGCCGGCGTTGAGAAACGATTCCCGTGCCATTGCTTCGCAGCCCCGACAGCCTCGATAGCCTATGGTTAAAAGGATCGGTTTGTCGGCAGCACGAGCCGCAGCTAGCGGCGCCTCACCCCATTCGTGCCATTCGACGAGGTCATCGGCATGGTCGAGTAAATATTCGCTGGTGGCGCTGGCAAGCTCATTGGACATGTCTGCAATAAAGGCGGTTAAAACGAAATTTTCGCACGTTTACGCCTGCATAGTGCAGCTTATGTTGAATCAGCGGTAACGAAATGAAACAACGTCGAATAGAACCGGCGCTGTCGCTTATGCGAACATGCATTGGAAACGCTAACGGCAAGTGAATTGCCCCTGAAGGCGCACAAGCTTAAGCAGATACAGAAGTAGCATAATGATTGATGAAAATGGGTATCGCTCAAACGTCGGCATAGTGCTGGCAAACCCTGCAGGCCAGGTGTTGTGGGCGCGCCGGGTGGGTGGCCGCGATGCCTGGCAATTCCCTCAAGGTGGCATTAATGCGGGCGAGACGCCTGAGCAGGCCTTGTATCGTGAACTTCACGAAGAGGTAGGTCTCGGTGCAGAAAGCGTGCGCGTGCGCGGTCAAACCGCCGACTGGCTGTATTACGATTTGCCCGAGCACATGCGCCGCAATAATTCGACCCCGGGCTTTGTAGGCCAAAAACAGAAGTGGTTTTTACTCGAAATGCTTTGTGATGAGGGCGCTGTGGATGTCGAAAAATCGCCCAAGCCGGAGTTCGACCAATGGTGCTGGGTCAGTTACTACTACCCGATCTCGCAAATTATCGACTTCAAGCGTGACGTCTATCGGCAGGCGCTGTTGCAACTGGCGCCCCACCTGCCTGTGCCGAGCTGAGCATGCTTAATACCCTTCGGCAGATCGTTCAAGCCTTCGCCCAAGAGGCGGATTTTGCCGCTTCCGTGCGCTTGCTTGCACATCAGGTCCGTGCCGCGCTGGATACCGAGGTGTGCAGCATTTACTTACTTAATGATGTTCGCGACGGCTACCGGCTCGCAGCCACCGAGGGCCTAAACACCACTCAAATAGGTGAAGTGATACTTGCCCATGATCAGGGTCTGGTGGGTCTGGTGGGTCGGCGCGCGGAACCCCTGAATCTGGATGCGGCCCAAGACCATCCAAATTTTTTCTTAGTCCCTGAAATTGGTGAGGAGCCTTTTAACGCATTTCTTGGCGTGCCGATTATTCATCAGGGGCGAGTGCTCGGTGTGCTGGTGGTGCAGGAGCGCGACACCCGTCGATTCGACGAAGGGGAAGAAGCCTTTATGGTCACACTGTCGGCGCAGTTGGCGGCAGTGGTTGCTCATGCTCAGGCCGTGGGTGACATCACCCAGCTTGGGGGTGAACGCGAAACAAGCGTAGAGGGTTACTTTCGGGGGTTGCCGGGCTCGCCCGGTATCGGTATCGGGACCAGTGTTGTCTTGCACCCCATTGCTAACCTCGAGTCGGTACCCGAACGCTCAGCTCGCGATATCACCGTTGAACTGACGTTACTGGACCGTGC
>DEBN01000090.1:0-1707 GCA_002348825.1 Gammaproteobacteria bacterium UBA2955 | reverse complement strand
CTGCCGCAAGAAGAATTAGCGTTGTTTGATGCGTATCTGCACATGTTGGACGACAACGCCTTGGCCGGAGATATCCGTGAGCGTGTGCGTCTTGGCCAATGGGCGCAAGGCGCGCTGAAGCAAGCTATCCGTGAGCACGTGGCTCGTTTCGAGTTGATGGACGACCCCTACCTAAAAGAACGCGGCAGCGATGTAAAAGATCTCGGTGTGCGCGTGCTCGGATATTTGCAACGCATCCGTGAAAAGAAAACTCAGTTTCCGCGAGACACTATTTTAGTCGGTGAAGAAGTGACGCCGTCGATGCTCACCAGCATTCCGGCGGAGCGATTGCGCGGGGTGGTTTCGGTGCGCGGATCCGGCAGTTCGCATGTATCGATTCTAGCGCGCGCAATGGGCATACCGGCTGTTATGGGTGCGGTGGATTTGCCGGGCTACGATCTGGAGGGTGTGCCGCTCATTGTCGACGGCCATTACGGCGAGGTGTACACCCACCCAAGCAAAGAGCGGCTCGAGGACAACCGCGCCCGCATCGCTGAACAAAAATTGTTCGAAGAAGAATTAGACGCGCTTAAAGATCTACCTTGCATCACTCCGGACGGCTGGCGCGTGCAGCTGTGGGTCAACATAGGGCTCAGCGGTGACATCACCCGCTCGTTAGACCGGGGTGCGGAAGGGATTGGGCTGTTCCGCACCGAAGTGCCGTTCATGAGTAAAGACCGGTTTCCTACCGAGGTGGAACAGCGTGCTATCTACCGCGAGCACATGGAAGCGTTTGAGCCGCGGCCAGTGACCATGCGCAGTCTCGACATCGGCGGCGACAAAGCGTTGTCGTATTTCCCCATTACTGAAGAAAATCCTTTCTTAGGCTGGCGCGGTATTCGTGTCACCTTAGATCACCCGGAAATCTTTTTAATCCAAGTGCGCGCAATGCTTAAAGCCAACGCTGGTTTGCTTGGCGAACTGCGCATTATGCTGCCCATGATCTCCAGCCTTACCGAACTGCAGGCGGCCCAACAGTTGGTCGCCCAAGCTTATGCCGAGGTGATCGAAGAGGGCGTGCAGGTAAAGCGGCCACAGGTAGGTGTCCTGATTGAAGTGCCGGCGGCGGTTTATCAGGCGCGGCTGCTGGCGAAAGCTGCGGACTTTATCGCCGTTGGGTCTAACGACCTTACCCAGTACATGCTGGCGGTAGACCGTAACAACCCCAGAGTTGCTGCACTTTACGAAGAAGTGCACCCGGCAGTGATCAGCGCCCTGCGCGAAGTGGCCCGTGCCACCCATGCCGAAGAAAAACCGTTGGGCATCTGTGGCGAGCTGGCGGGCACGCCGGTAGGTGCGGTGTTGCTGATGGCCATGGGATACCACGTGCTGTCTATGAACGCGACCCACCTGCCCAAGGTCAAGTGGGTGATCCGTAACATCAAGCGTAGTGATGCACGACGCATCCTCGCGCGGGTATTAAAAATGGACACCGCTGAGGAGGTCAGTCGTTACGTGAACCAGCAATTGGTGGATGCCGGCTTAGACCGAGTAGTGCCGTCTAGGCAGGTGGGTTAGCCAGATCACACCACCTTCGACAACCCACCGTCCATATTAATCGCACATCCGGTGATATAAGACCCGCGCTCGCTGGCAAGGAACAGCGCCAGATCGGCGCATTCCTCGGCGCGGCCCATGCGGCCCATTGGCAGTCGCTCGCCGGCTTTG
>DEBN01000116.1:8694-8894 GCA_002348825.1 Gammaproteobacteria bacterium UBA2955 | reverse complement strand
GTTTTAATTTTGTACATGAGCGAGTTGATGTGTTGTAAAGAGCCGGCGACGTTAGGACTCGGTCGCAAGGATGTCAAGAACACGCGTTACCGCATGATGCGAATTCAAGTCAGCGCCTCAATTTCGTCAACTAGAAGATCAACGGTTGGCAGCCGTCGAAACTCGGCCAGTCGCTGTAGATGTTGCGCTCTGTTTTTTTC